>NZ_NHNZ01000101.1:0-79444 GCF_002727095.1 Halorubrum sp. C191
GCACTGACATGCGCGATGTTTACATGACTGTGTATAAGTGTGCCGCGGACGTTCGCAGTTCGCAGGACCGTCCCGCCGTCGCCGACCGCCACGTCTCCGGCCGGACGCGGACCGGCAGTACCCGGCCCGACGACTTTTGCGCCCGGACGCCGAACACTCCCCCGTGAAGGCACGCCATATCGACCACGTCAACCTCCGCATCCCGGAAGGCGGTGCCGACGCGGCCCGCGAGTTCTACGGCGAGGCGCTCGGCTTCGGCATCGAGGACGCGCTGTACGCGGCCGGAGAGAAGCCCTTCTTCGACGTGCGGCTCTCCGCGACCGCGGTGATCCACCTGTGGCCGACCGCCGAGTTCGAGCGGCCGGCGAGGACGAACTACGACCACGTCGCGGTCGTCGTCGANNCGACGCCGGCGTCGAGGTCGAAAATCGGCTCGACTCCCCGCTCGGCGCGACCGGCGAGGCCGGCGCGGTGTACGTCAGGGACCCGTTCGGCTACCGAGTGGAGCTGAAAGCGCGGGTGTGAGCCGCCGGAGCCCGGCGACGCGTTCGCCGGTGCGGTCATCGCCGCGAGGGGCCGGGGCGTCTCGGATCTCGGGGAACTGGTGGCGACGGGCAACGCGGCCGGCGCGGCCGGCGCGGCCGCGGTGTCGACGGTCTGGTCGTTCGACTCCGACGCCGTCGCGGCGGAAGCAGGTCCGTGACCGATGTGTCGGGGAGTTGACGGGGCGGCGCCACGGATCCCATCGGCTCGTCCCGGGCGTCGTCTGAGGAAGAGACTTAGGTGGGTAGGCGGTCTGACCTACGGTATGGTCTCACGCATCCTCGTCCCGATGGACGACTCCGACCACTCGGTGGAGGCCCTCGCGTACGCGCTCGACAGCTTTCCGGAGGCCGACGTCACCGTGTTACACGTCGTCGGTGTCCCTTCCTCGATGTTCGGCGAAGCGACGGACCTCGCCCTTGCGGACGACATCGACGAGGCCGCCGCCGAACGCGCCGAGCCCGCCTTTGAGCGGGCGCGCGCGGCGGCCGCCGAGCGGGGGCGAGAGATAGACACGGTCGTGGGTATCGGCCACCCGGCCCGGAACATCATCAATCGGGCGGGCGACTACGACACGGTCGTGATCGGCGCTCACGGGGCGGACCGCCGCCGCATGACGCGCCGGTTCCTCGTGGGGAACGTGGCCGAAACGGTCGCCAGGCGGTCGCCGGTCCCGGTCACGATCGTTCGGTGACCAGAGCGGCTCCGTCGAACGTTACCATGGCGACGGCGGTGTCCGCGATCAGCGCGAGCAGATACCCCGTGGTTCGTGGTGACGACGGTACGACGCGCGACCGCACGCGCAGTCCGGGGTCGTCGTTCGTGCCGACCCCGAGCGCCGCGAGCCGCCGCGCCTGGTCGACCGCCGTCACGACGAGCACGAACCACAGCGCGGCCGCGAGCCCGAACCGGACGAACGAGGACGGCAGACTTAGGGCCGCGTCGCCCGACGTCGCGACGACCGCCGGGGTCACGCGAATGACGAGGATGTAGAACAGGAGGTAGCCGAGACATGCCTCAACCGGCCCGTGCGGGGGGAACTGGCTGTCATCCTCGTCGACGCGACGGGCCGCGCTTGCGACGGACATGCTGATACGCGACCGACGACGAGGGGCGAGTTCAATACGTTATCGTCTGTCGAATAACGGGTGTCGAGCCCCGCTTCCGGAAGCCGACTCCGTGCGGGGGGAACCGCGATCCCCGCCGAGCAACCCTCGCCCCGACGCGGCGGTTTAAGACCCCCGAGCGACAGGGTCGGGTATGAGCGAACAGCAGTCGAGATCGGACGACGGCGAGCGGCGTCGTCGCCGGGAGGACGCGGACCGATTCGCCGGGACGAAAGACGAGGACCTGCCGAGCCGCGAGGTGACAGAGGGGCCGGACAAGGCGCCGCACCGCGCCATGTTCCGCGCGATGGGGTTCGACGACGAGGACCTCTCGTCGCCGATCGTCGGCGTGCCGAACCCGGCCGCCGACATCACGCCGTGTAACGTCCACCTCGACGACGTGGCGGACGCCGCGCTCGACGGCATCGACGCGGCGGGGGGGATGCCGATCGAGTTCGGCACGATCACCATCTCCGACGCCATCTCGATGGGGACGGAGGGGATGAAGGCGAGCCTGATCTCGCGGGAGGTGATCGCCGACTCCGTCGAGCTCGTCTCCTTCGGCGAGCGCATGGACGCCCTCGTGACGGTCGCGGGCTGCGACAAGAACCTCCCCGGGATGATGATGGCCGCGATCCGGACGGACCTCCCCAGCGTCTTCCTCTACGGCGGCTCGATCATGCCCGGGCAACACGACGGCCGCGACGTGACGATCGTCCAGGTGTTCGAGGGTGTCGGCACGTACGCGCAGGGCGACATGGACGCCGACGAACTCGACGAGTTAGAGCGGCACGCCTGCCCCGGCGCGGGCTCCTGTGGCGGGATGTTCACCGCGAACACGATGGCGTCGCTGTCGGAGGCGCTCGGGCTGGCGCCGCTCGGATCGGCCTCGCCGCCGGCGGAGGACGAGGCGCGCTACGCGGTCGCCGAGCGCGCCGGCGAGCTGGCGATGGACTGTATCGAGAACGACCGCCGCCCCTCCGACATCCTCTCGCGCGAGTCGTTCGAGAACGCGATCGCGGCCCAGACCGCGATGGGCGGCTCGACGAACGCGGTCCTCCACCTGCTCGCGCTCGCGGGCGAGGCCGACGTCGACCTCTCTATCGAGGACTTCGACGAGATCTCCCGGCGCACGCCGAAGATCGCGAACCTCCAGCCCGGCGGGAGCCGCGTCATGAACGACCTCCACGAGGTCGGCGGCGTGCCGGTCGTGCTCCGCCGCCTACTTGAGGCCGACCTGCTCCACGGCGACGCGATGACCGTGACGGGCCGGACGCTCGCCGAGGAGATCGCGGCCCTGGAGGAGCGCGGCGAACTCCCGGCCGACGACGATATCGAGGCCGACTTCCTCTACCCCGTCGAGGACCCGAAGGAGGAGGAGGGCGCCATCAAGATCCTCGACGGCAACCTCGCGCCGGACGGCTCGGTGCTGAAGGTGACCGGCGACGACGAGTTCTACCACGAGGGCCCCGCCCGCGTGTTCGAGAACGAGGAGGACGCGATGGAGTACGTCCAGTCGGGGGCGATCGAGTCCGGCGACGTGATCGTCATCCGCAACGAGGGGCCCCGCGGCGGCCCCGGCATGCGCGAGATGCTCGGCGTCACCGCCGCCGTCGTCGGCGCGGGCCACGAGGACGACGTGGCGCTGCTCACCGACGGCCGCTTCTCGGGCGGCACCCGCGGTCCGATGATCGGCCACGTCGCGCCCGAGGCCGCCGTCGGCGGTCCGATCGGGCTCATCGAGGACGGCGACCACGTCACGGTCGACATCCCCGAGCGCGACCTGACCGTGGACCTCTCCGACGAGGAGCTCGACGAGCGCCGCGAGGCGTGGGACGCGCCCGAACCGCCCTACGAGGGCGGCATCCTCGCGAAGTACGGCCGCGACTTCGCCTCGGCCGCGGAGGGCGCGGTGACGAACCCGCGGCTCACGCGGGACTGAACGGGCGGTTCGCGCGCCGTCAGGCGACACCCGGAACGAGGACGAAGAACCCGTAGGCCAGCAGGGTCGACACGGACGGGCCGATGATCCACATCGAGATGTACTTCAGCACCGCTCGGGGGTTGAACAGGTCGCCGGCTTCCAACACCGCCTCCGGTTCCGCCTCGCCGATCGGCGCCGACCGCTCCTCTTCGTCCTCCGAGACGGTTATCGCGCCGGGGACGATCTCGTTGTCCCCGGTGTTCCGGGTGACCGCCTCCTGAACGGTGACCGGCCGCGTCGCGCGTCCCCACCCGATGCCGACGATCGTCATCACCGTGCCCATGACGAGGCTGATCGGGATCCCGAGGTACGAGAGGACCGTCGTGATCGTCGAGGCCGTCGTCATCACGAAGAGGGCCGCGAGCAGGGGGATGTCGCTCAGTTCGCCGCCGACCGACTCCATCGTGCGGCGGGCGATCGTGAAGCCGCCGAGTCCGATCGCGAGCGTGGCGATCCCGATAGCGGTGTTTTCCGGAAGCCCTCCGACGCCGCTGACCAGCGGCGCGGCGGCGTTCGGTACGTTGCTCGCGCCGGCGCTGAACGACATGTAACAGCCGATGAGGAGGACGACGACCGTGCTGATGAGCTCCGTCACCGTCGTGTTCGGGCCGAGTTCCGGCTTCGGTACCCCGCCCTCCCGGTCGAGTCGCAGCAGCGGGCCGGGGGACTTCTCGATGTGGACCCGCCGGTTCACCGCCGGGTAGACGTACCGACCGATCACGACGCCGACCCAGAACCCGATGATCGGGGTCACGATCCACCACGAGACGATCCGCGAGACCGTCGCATAGTCGAGCGTGTCGGTCGCCAGTCCGAGGCCGGCGATCGCTCCGACGGTCGTCATCGAGGTCGGCACGGGGACCCCGAAGATGTTCGCGATGAGGATCCCGAGTCCGATGAAGAACAACACGGCGACGCCCGCCGAGAGCGAGAGCTCCGTCGTGATGATCCCGCCGCTCAGCGTGTCCATCACGTTTCGCCCCACGGTCCAACCGCCGAGGAAGACGAACGCCGTCATGAGTCCCGCGGCGGTCGTCTTCTTCAGGATGCCGGCCCCGACGGGAGGTCCCCACGCGATGCCGGTCGAGGAGCCGCCGATGTTGAAGCCGACGAACGCCGACGCGACGACCCCGACCGCCAGGAGCGTTTCCACCATCGAATCGTGGTACCGCCATACGAGGCATATAAGTGTCGTAATCGGTCACGATTCGGGCTCGAAACTGACGGCGTTGCGGCCGCGGTTCCGGTGCGGCCGCCGGTCCGGCGTCAGCGGGACTCGCCGCCGTCGGTCTGCGCGGTCTTGACCGACTCGGCGCGCCAGACGTTGCTCCGACGCCCGGCGCGGGAGAGTTCCATCTTCACGACCGACCCTACCGGCAGGTCGGCGACGCGCTCGCGGGCGTCCTCGTCGGCGTAGTCGACGACGTGGAACGTCTCGTTGCGTGGATGGGCACGTACAGTGGTACAATCGTGATCGTTCTGTGCGGAAATGACGGTGTACGCGTTTGATTGAGACATCTTATCTCGTTATTCTTGGACATCCTATTTCAAGTCTCCGTATATTCACTACGGACGTGAGGCAGGTCGTAATACGGATATAAGGTGTTGAAGCGCCAAGTCGGTCGGGCGAATTGCCGGGGATAACTGGGCAGACGACACACCGAGACCGGGCGGGAGGCGTTCGTCGGGAGCGCTCGCGAATCAGCATACCTATTTCCGGCCGCGGCGAAGCCCGCTCATGGACCGAGGCGACGGGCCCGAAGGCGAGACGACCGCTGACGGCGAGGCGGGCCGCAGCGATGGCACGACCGGCGAGCGCGCGACGGACGCGAACACCGACGGCGTGGCGCTGTTCGTCGACGGCCCGAACGTGTTGCGCGAGGAGTTCGACGTGGACCTCGACGACGTGCGGCTGGCCGCCGAGGCCGAGGGCCCGCTGGTGACGACCCGGCTCTACCTCGACGAGCACGCGACGCCGGGGCTGATTCAGGCCGCGGAGGCCCGTGGTTTCGAGGTCGTGATCACGAGCGGCGACGTGGACGTGAAGCTCGCGGTCGACGCCGCGCGGTTCGCGGCCGAGAACCGAATGGACACCCTCGCGATCGCCTCGCGCGACACGGACTTCAAGCCGGTCGTCGAGACCGCCAACGGCTACGGGATCCGGACGCTCGCCATCGCGCCCGGGGAGTTCGGGCGCTCGGACGCGCTCCGCAACGCCGCCAACGGCTCCGTGACGCTCGACGGCGACGAGAGCGACGCCGCCGGGAGCGACGACGACGAGACGGACGCCGGATCGCCCTCGACGCGATAGCGGTCGGGCGACGCCGGCGGCCGCGTATAGCTGAACGCCGACCTCGCGGTTCGCTCGGGGCTCCCCGCGGTCGCCCCTCCCTCACCGCTACCTCCCACGCGCTCCTCGCGCCGGCCGCACCGAATTGTATAAAAGACGGCTACCGGCGGTCGCGAGCTTTCATGAGAGAATCGCTCCCGCCGAGACAACTCACCGCCGCCGTCCCCGACCGAGCCGTCCCAAGAGCAGCGCGCCGAGTCCGCCGGCCAGTCCCGCGAGACCGACGAGGACCACTCCGGTCGCGACCCCGCCGTACCGCGCGGCCGCCGCGTCGATCGCCACCCGTGTCCAGCCGAGGTTCGGCACCGCGAACAGCGCCTTGCCGGCGATCCACTCCTCGGGGACGACCGGGGCGATGCCCGCGCTCTGGTCGTACAGCCCGTTCGCGTCCCCGCGCGTGACGTACCCGTCGTACGGCGCCGGACAGGTTGAGAGCTCCCCGCAGTCGCCGGAGAGGAGGTCCGGGTCGGCCCGCTCCGTCCAGTCCTCGCCCGCCTCCACGGGGAACGCCAAGCGGTGGAACACCGGGCGACCCCCGGCGCCCGGAACGGCGTAAACGACCACGTCTCCCGGTCCGCCGAGCCGCGTCGGCGCGTCCGCGTCGGCGGCGCTCGAGAGGTCGCCCCACGGCGTTCGGTCGGCGGCCGTGACGACGACGAGGTCGCCGCGCTCGACGCCGGGAGTCATGCTGCCGCTCTCGACCGCGACGAACGGCGGCCACGTGCCCACGACGGCGCCGAGCAGGACCGCGACGAGGAGGACGGCGACCGCGGGCGCCACCGCGGCGGCGGTGTCGGGACGGGAACTGCTCACGGTCGGGAGACGGCACGGCGACCGCTTGAGGCTGTCGCTCGAGGTGGTCGGGGCCACGCGGCCGGGCCCGCCGCGGACGCGCGGACCGCCGCTGTCACAACACCTTAGGCTCGCCCGGGAGAGGGTGCGCGTATGACCGACCGTCTCCCTCCGCTCCACGACGCCCACGACGCGCGCGGTGCGAAGTTCACCGACTTCGGCGGCTGGCAGATGCCCGTCGAGTTCGACTCGATCCGGACCGAACACGCGGCGGTCCGCGAGTCGGTCGGCGTCTTCGATGTCTCCCACATGGGCGAGATCGAGGTGGCCGGCCCGGACGCGACCGAACTGATGAACCGACTCACGACCAACGACGTGCGCGCGCTCGACCCCGGGGACTCCCAGTACGCCGCGATCACGAACGGGGAGGGCGTGATGCTCGACGACACGGTCGTCTACCGGCTCCCCGACGGGACTCCGGCCGGGGAAGGGGCGGCGTCGCTCACGGCGTTGGAGAGCGACCACGGCGGCGACCTCGACGCGCCGAGCGGCGACCCGGCGTACCTCTTCGTACCGAACGCGGGCCACGACGGACAGATGGCCGACCGCTGGACCGCGCACCGCGACGAGTGGGGGCTCGACGCGACCGTCGCGAACGCCACGGGGGACTGGGCGATGCTCGCGGTCCAGGGCCCCGACGCGGCCGACGCCCTCGACCAGACCACGCCCCGCGACCGCGTCGTCGGCCTCTCGAAGTTCGAGGCGGCGGTGGCGGCGGTGGCGGGGGTCGAGAGCTGGGTCGCGCGCACCGGTTACACCGGCGAGGACGGCTTCGAGGTGATGTGCCCGGCCGCCGACGCCGGCGCCGTCTGGGAGGCGTTCGTCGACGCGCCCCGCGAGGCGCAGCCGTGCGGCCTCGGCGCGCGCGACACGCTCCGCACCGAGATGGGGTTCCTGCTGTCCGGACAGGACTTCGATCCCGAGGGTGAGCCCCGGACCCCGTACGAGGCGCGGATCGGCTTCGTCGTGAAGCTCGACACGGAGTTCGTCGGCCGCGACGCGCTGGAGGTCCAGAAGGAGCAGGGCGTCGACGAGAAGTTCGTCGGCGTCAGGCTCTCGGAGCGCGGCGTGCCCCGCGGCGGGTACGCCGTCACCGACGGGGACCTCACCAGAGTCGGGAAGCTCACCTCCGGGACGATGAGCCCGACGCTCGACGAGCCGATCGGGCTGGGGTACCTCCACGAGTCGTACGCCGACGCCGGCACCGAGGTGAGCGTCGTCGTGCGCGGCGACGAGAAGCGCGCCGAAGTCGTGGTCCCGCCGTTCCTCGACCGCTGAGGCGAACCGCGGCGGCCCCCCGGGCCGCGGCTACGCGTCGACCGTCTCCTTCCGTTTGTCGACCACTTTCACGTCCGCGATCCGCGTGTCGGGGTACTGGCCGTCGGCGTCCTTCTCCGCGGCCTTCACCATGTCCCAGACGGTGTTGAGCCCGGTCGTGACGCCCTCCAGCGCCTCCATCTCACAGCCCGTCTTGCCGGTGGTCTCGACCGCGACCGTCAGCTCGATCCGGTCGTCGCCGACCGCGAACTCGGCGTCGACGTTCGTGATCGGGATCTGGTGGCACATCGGGATCGTCTCCCAGGTGTGTTTCACCGCCTGAACGGCGCCGATCCGGGCGGTCGCGAGCACGTCGCCCTTCTCGACCGCGTCGGCCTCGACCGCCGCGATCGTCCCCGGCGTCAGCCGGATCTCCCCGCGGGCGACCGCTCGCCGGCTGCTGTCGGGCTTCGCGCCCACGTCGACCATCTGGACGTCGCCGGCGTCGTCGGTGTGTGTCAGGTCGTCCGGGCTGCCGTCGCCTCCGTTGCTCCCGTCGCCGGACCGGACCGCGTCCTCCTCACTCATCACGCATCGCCTCCGGCAGCCGATCGGGTAAGTCCGTCGCCACCAACCCCGCGCCGTTCGCCTCCGCGGCCGCGTCGCCGGCCCGGCCGACGGCGTACGCGCCGACCGCGGCCGCCCGGAACGGCTCCGTCACGGCCGCCAGCGCGCCGACCGTCCCCGCGAGCACGTCGCCCGTCCCGCCGACCGTCATGCCGGGGTTCCCGGTGCGGTTGAGCCGTGTCTCGTCGCCGTCGGCGACCACGTCGACAGCGCCCTTCACGAGCAGCGTGTGGCCCAGCCCGCCCGCGAACTCGTCGACCAGTTCCGCGCGCTCGTCCGGGTCTGACGCCCTCTCGCCGCCCATGTCGACGAGTTCGCCCTGGTGCGGCGTACAGATCAGGTCGGCGTCGGTGTCGACCTCGGGGACGACCCGGAGCGCGTCGGCGTCGACGACGCCGCGTCCGTCGTAGCCCGTCAGGAACTCGCGGACGAACTCCCGAGCCCCGTCGCCGCCGCCGAGGCCCGGGCCGAGGACAGTGACATCGCTTTCGGCCGCGAGCGACGCGACCCGGTCGACGTGGGCGGGCTCGACGCGGTCGCCGGGCAGCGCGCGGACGATGAGGTTCGGCGAGAACCCCTGGACCGCGCCGGCGACCGACTTGGGGCACGCCACGCGGACGAGGTCGGCGCCCGCGCGGAGCGCGGCCATCGCGGACAGCGTCGGCGCCCCGGTGTAGGGTCCGCCCCCGACCACCAGCACCTCGCCGTTGTCCCCCTTGTGCGAGTCCGGATCGCGGTCGAGCCCGAGGAGATCGCCGGGGCCGGTGAACCACTCCGCGGCGGCCGGGATCCCGATGTCCGCGACCGTGACGCCGGCGGCGTCGAGTCCGGGCTTCTCGTCGTGGAACGTCACCACGCGGTCGGCGTCGACGGCGACTGGGTCGGCCGGACCGTCGGTCGCCGCCTCGCCGGTCGGTTCGCCGGTGTCGGCGTCGATCCCGGAGGGCACGTCGACCGCGATCACCGTCGCGTCGGTCGCGTTGATCGCCGCGGCGGCGGTTCGTTCCGGCTCGCGGAGGCCGCCGGAGACCCCGGAGCCGAGCATCGCGTCGACGACGACGTCCGGGCCGTCGCCGTCGGGAGCGGCGAGGGAGAAGTCGCGGGAGTCGGTGACCGTCTCGGTCGTGATCTCCGTCGCTTCAACCGCCGCCCAGTTCTCTCGCGCGATGTCGGTCCGGATCGTCGCGGGGCGTCCGAGCAGGTGGACCGTCACGTCGTACCGCTTCAGGAACCGCGCCGCGACGAGGGCGTCGCCGCCGTTGTTCCCGCGGCCGCAGACGAGCGCGACGGCGGCACCCGGGTCCGCGACGGCCCGCACTTCGCGGGCGACGGCGTTGCCGGACGACTCCATCAGCTGTTTGCGCGGGACGCCGAGCGCGGCCGCGTTGGCGTCGACGGCCGCCATGCGGTCGGTCGTGATCATGCTCGGCGGTTCGAGCGCCCGGGGATTAAGCGGTCGGGGTCAGAGCCACCTCGACAGCGCTGCGCCCGCCGCGCTTCGGAAATGAAAATGTTGAAGCGGTCAGGTGGAGAACTCGGCGAATAACTGTGGCATCGGTACCCCTCGTCGGCCCGGCCGCCCCGGCAACCCCCTCCGCGGCCGACGTACCCGGCTCGTCCCCTCCGCGCCGAGTCCGCCCCGGCGGCCGCGGCCGACCGCGACCGCACGACCGACAGACGCCACCATGAACATCGGCTTCTTCACAGACAGCTACTTCCCCGGGATCGACGGCGTCACCTACACCATACAGGCGTGGCGCGAGCGCCTCGAAGCGCGGGGCCACGACGTGTACGTCGTCTACCCCGCGAGCAGCCACGAGCCCGACGACGGCGAGATCCCGGTCCGCTCGCTGCCGAACCCGTTCTACCGGCAGTACCGCTTCCCCACCTACCGCCGCCTCTCGACGCTCCCCGACCTCGACGTCGTCCACTGTCACGGCCCGGCGTCGACTGGGTTGATGGGGCTCCGGTACGCGAAGCGGTACGGCGCCACCTCGGTGTACACCCATCACACCCCCGTGGAGGACTACTTCGTCCAGGGGCTCAAGTCCGAACGGCTCGCCGCGCTCGCGGGACGGGCGTACGTCGCCTACGAGAACCGCTTTTTGAACGCGTTCGACTGCGTCACCGCCTCGACCTCGCGGATCCGCCGCGACGTGAAGCCGTACCGGCTCCCGGTCGGCATC
This sequence comes from Halorubrum sp. C191, assembly GCF_002727095.1. Classification (NCBI taxonomy): domain Archaea; kingdom Methanobacteriati; phylum Methanobacteriota; class Halobacteria; order Halobacteriales; family Haloferacaceae; genus Halorubrum; species Halorubrum sp. C191. Next base: position 10,906 of record NZ_NHNZ01000101.1, read on the forward strand.
GAGATGGACCGGTTCCGCCCCCGCGAGAACGCCGGCGCGGACTCGCTGGCGGCCGACGGGGGACCGAACGGAGACGACCGGCCCGTCGTCGGGTACAGCGGTCGGATGACCCGCAAGAAGAACGTCGACGAGATTCTCCGGCTCGCGGCGCGGCTCCCCGAGGCGCGGTTCGAACTCGTCGGCGAAGGGCCGGTCCGGGCGGAGCTGGAGGCGGACGCCCCGGCGAACGTCCGGTTCCACGACTTCCTCCCGCGGGAGGAACTCCCCGACTTCTACGCCGCGCTCGACGTCTTCGTCACGGCCTCGACCTGCGACACGCTCGGGCTCTCGACGCTGGAGGCGAACGCCTGCGGCACCCCGGTCGCGGCCGCCGACGTGGCGCCGTTCGACGAGACGATCGGTCCGGAGAACGGCGCGCGGTTCGCGCTGGACGACCTCGACGACATGGAGCGCGCGGTCCGCGACTGCCTCGACGGCGACAGGGACACCCGCGCCGCGGTCGAGCGGTTCTCGGTGGAGCAGACCGTCGACGAGCTCGAATCGATCTACGGGGTGACCGGCTAGATGGGCGCGGACAACGTCGACGCCTTCCAGCGGCTCGTGTTCTCGGTGCCGCGGCTCCGGGTTCAGGCCGCCGCGCTCGTCCTTCTGAGCGGGGTGTACGGCGTCGCCACGGTCGCGGCGATAACGGTCTTCACGCCGTTCGCTCTGGACCCGTCGCGGATCGTGCCGGTGGCGGTCCTCATCTTCCTCGTCCCGTTCGTCGTCGCCGCGGAGCTGTTCCCCCGCGTCCTCGACGGCTACCCGCGGTCGTGGAGCTACTTCCTCGCGCTCACCTCGCAGTTCGTCCTGTTCGTGTACGCGCTCGTGCTCTCCGGCGCGGACAACGTCGGGAACGCGTGGAGCATCATCTGGCTGAGCTTCATCACGCTGTACCTGCTCAACATCCTGGTGCTCGTCGTCTCGACGGGGATCGACCGCTCCGACCGGATCCTCCTCGCGTCGCTCGCCGAGCCGGCCCTGCTCATCGCCGCCTTCTACGCGCTGGGCGGGAGCGAGCTCGGCTTCTCGACGTACCGCCACGTGTTCGCGTTCGCGTCGCTGCTCATCGCGGCCGGGTTCCTCGTGTTGGTGCTCCTCGTCGTCGACTACCTGATCCGGAGCAACACCGACGTCTCCGCGTTCGCGCTCACCTCCGGGCTGCTCCGGAACGACCGCGAGTCGCTCGACTTGGGCGTCGAGGCCCGCCCCGCGGTCGAGACGTTCGCGGTCGACAACGGGGACCGGCTCACCGTCGCGGCGCCGTGGGTCCACCCCGGTCCGCTCGGCGGGTTCGGCGGCGGCCAGCTGAGCGGGAACCTGATCGACGCGCTGAACGGCGGTCGGGAGGGCGAGGACGGCGCGACCGACCGCGCCGCGGTCGCGGCCGACGGCGGAGCCGCCGCGGACGGCGACGCCGGCTTCTTCTTCCACGTCCCGTGTACCCACAAGGAGGACCTCTCGGACCCGGCGGACGCGGAGCGGATCCTCGACGCGGTCGCGGACCCGGACCGGACGGAGCGAGTCTCGCGGCTCGTCACCGAGTCGTACGGCGAGCGGGAGGGGTACGCGGACGTCAGGTTCCACGGCCGACGGATCGGCGACCGGCAGGTGATCGTCCTCCACGGCGAGGGGATCGACGACTACGACACCGGCGTGTTCATGCGCGACGTGGACCACGACGAGGTGCTGCTGATCGACCAGCACAGACACGACATCCAGAACGGCCCCGAGGTGGAGATACAGTACGGCTCCGCCGAGGCCGACCGGCTGAAGCGCGCGTTCGACGACTTCCGCGACCGGCTCGCGACGGCCGACCTCGCCGACGGCTACGCCGCCGGTTTCGCGGTGACGCGGACCGCACAGAACGCGCTGGCGATGGTCGAGTCCGTCGACGGACAGGAGGTGCTCTGGATCGGCGTCGACACGAACGGCCTCACCCCGGACGTGCGGGCGACCGCCGACGCGTACCGCGACGAGTTCGACGCCGTGATCCCCTTCTCGACGGACACCCACGCGTCGATCCACGAGCTGGCCAACATGCGCGAGTCCGACCTCGACGCCATCGAGCGCGCGGTCGACCGCGCCGTCGACGACGTCGCGCCCGCGACCGTGGGGTTCGCGAGCCGACGGACGGAGCCGGTGAAGCTGCTGAAAAATGACTATAACGGGCTCGTGTTCAGCGTCAACATCCTCATCCGCCTGACGATCATCGCCCTGGTGACGCTGTACGTGCTGCTCGTGCTGTGGCTCTTCTTCTGAGACTGGGGTACTCCGGGCGAAGCCGCACCCGCCGTTTTTGTGCGCTCGCTCCGAGACCTCGATATGGTCTCCCGGGCCCTCCTCCTCAGCACCGATCGGACGCCGAAACGCGCCCTCGGCGTCGTCGCGGCCGCGTTCGTCGCCGCCTCGCTCCTCGTCGTCCTCCCGTGGGAGCCGACGGGAGCCGCCGGACGCTATCCCCTCTGGGCGGCCCTCATCGCCGTCGCGGCCGGCGCAGCTGGGGACGCCGGACGACGTCGCGGCGGCCTCCTCGTGGGCTGGGGAGCCGTCTTCCTCGCGACCGTCTGGGTCTTCGTCGTCCCGCCGCTCGCTGCGCTCGCCCGCGGCGATACGCTCGGCGACGGCGGGTACGCGGTCCCGCGTCCGTCCGTCGTCGCTCTGCGTCCCCGCGCCGAACTGCTGACCGGGCTCCGGATCGGCCCGGTCGTCGCTCTCGTGGTCGCTCTCACGCTCGGGAGCGCGGCATTCGTCGCCGGCGCGGCGGTGCGCAGACGGACGGATCGGCCGTGACGACCCGCGCTACTCGAACGCCTTGACCCCGAGGGCGGAGGCCGACGCGCCGCCGATCACCATCGGGAGCCAGTAGACCGCGCCGCGGAAGACCAGGACCGCGGCGGTGATCGCGGACGCGGCGACCCCGGTCGTGGGCACGAGGAGGCCGACGAGCGCGGCCTCGATGCCGCCGAGTCCGCCCGGGAGCGGCGTCGCGCCCGCGACGTACGACAGCGGGACGACGAAGACGGGGATCAACGGCGAGACCGGGTGCCCGACCGCGGCGAACGCGACGGTGAGCGCGGCCGCCTGAAACAGCCACCCGACGAGCGAGAGGGCGACGATGCCGAGGAGCCGCCGCCGGTCCGTGCCGACGCGCTCGATGTCGGCGAAGAAGTTCCCCAGCCGGTCGGCGAGCCCCGCCTCGATCGTCTCGGCGTCGAAGCGCTCGAACCGCCCGAGGAACGGCCCGACGGCGCCGGGGACGCGGTCGACGACGGCGGTGCGGTAGCGCCAGATGAAGGCGATCGCCGTGACGATCGCGGCGATCAGGCCGACCGCGCTCGCGACGGCGAACCCGACGCGGTCGCCGACCGCGGTGGTGGCCGCGTACGACCCGACGCCGAGGAACACGAGCGAGACGGAGGGGACGACGTTGAGCACGTCGACGCTCGCGATGCCGACGAGCCCCGTCTCGTAGCGCGCCTCACCCACCTTCGAGATGAGCGCGGCGGCGACCGGCTCGCCCCCGGCCTGCCCGAACGGGGTGACGTTGTTGGCGAACGCGGCGCCGCTGTACACGAGGAACGCGGTCGGGACGGACATCTCGACGTCGAGCGCACCCAACACCGCGCGCAGCATGAGGCTCCACGCGGCGAGCCAGCAGAGCCCCAGTCCGGCGGCCGCGGCGACGAGCGCCGGGTCGGCGCGGACGAGCGCGTCGACGACGCGATCGACCCCGACGACGACGAAAAGCACCGCGAGGAGGAGGACCGCGCCGCCAGCCCCCAAGATTAGCGCGCGCCGTTGTGGGCCTTCCATAGACGGGGTGGGTCGGTAGCGAACTTGAAACGTCTGCTTCGCGGCCGCCGCGCGGCCCTCTCGACCCCGGAGGCGCCGAATGGGAATACATACGTACCGGCGGGCCGACGACTCACCCAATGGAAGATCAGCGGTTCCTCGAGTCGGACTGGGACTACTGTCTGGTGCTCGACGCGTGCCGGTACGACGTGTTCGCCGACGTGTACGACGAGTACCTCGACGGGACGCTCGAAAAGCGCGAGAGCGTCGGGTCGTCGACGCCGGAGTGGGCCTACCGCACGTTCACGGGCGAACACGACATCGCGTACTTCTCCGGGAACCCGTTCATCAACGACCTCGGGATCCCGCTGAACGAGCTCAAGTGGGGCGCCAGCTGCGACTACGAGTGGACCGCCTCCGAGCACATCAGCGACATCCACGACGTCTGGAAGACCCAGTGGGACGACGATCTCGGCACCGTCCCGCCGGAGGGGCTCACCCGGGCGTACCGGAACAACCTCGACGCGGTCGAGCGCGCCGACCGCACCGTCCTCCACTACATGCAGCCGCACGCTCCCTACCTCTCCCGCGGGAAGGGGCAGAAGCTCAAGCAGATCCAGAAGGGGATCAGAGAGCAGGGGGAAGAGGAGGCGAGCGACGGCGGCGACGACGACGGCGGACTGCTCTCCTCGCTCAGCGACACAGTCCGGCCGAAGATCGAGAGCCGGCTGGACGACAGCGAGTTCGCCCAGAAGGCGGGGCTGTGGCTCGAACTCGACCCGAAGGACCTCGTGACGGACGGCACGCGCGTGACCGCGCTGTCGATGTACGAGGAGAACCTCCGGATCGCCTTGGAGAGCGTCTCGGAGCTCGTCGAGGAACTCGACGGCGACGTCGTCGTCACCGCCGACCACGGCGAGGCGTTCGGCGAGGAGGGCGTCTGGGAACACCACATCGAGACGTACATCCCCGCGCTGATGGAGGTCCCGTGGCTGGAAGTCGAGTGATCGGCTCCAACCGGGTCCACCGCCGGTGTCTCCGATGAAGGTCAGCCACTACTTCGAGTTCGAGGAGCACGTCACCGGCGGGATGGCCGCGTCCGTCGACCACCAGCGCAAGATGTTCGACCGGGTCGGGATCGAGTACACCACGGAGCCGACGCTGGACGCCGACGTACTCCACCTCAATCTGATGGGCCCGCGCTCGGTCTGGTACGCGCGGCGCGCCCGGAAGGCGGGCGTGCCCGTCGTCGCGCACACCCACGTCACCGCCGAGGACTTCGGCGACAGCTTCCGGTTCACGAACGCGCTCGCGCGACCGCTGAAGCCGTACCTCCGGCGCGCGTACGGGCTCGCAGACCGGCTCGTCTGTCCCTCCGAGTACAACCGCGACGTGATCCGCGGGTACGCGGACGTGCCGACGACGGTCGTCTCGAACGGGGTCGACCGCGAGAAGCTCGACGGCTTCGAGTCGCTGGAAGCGGAGTACCGCGAGCGCTACGACCTCGACCCGCCGACGGTGTTCATGGTCGGCCACGTGATCAAGCGGAAGGGGTTAGAGACGTTCGTCGAGACGGCCCATCGGATGCCGGACGTCGACTTCGCGTGGTTCGGCCACGTCGACCGATCGCTGAAGGGCCGCGAGACGAAGCGGCTCATCGACGAGGCGCCGTCGAACTGTACGTTCACGGGGTTCGTCGACGACATCCGAGGCGCGTACGCCGCGGGCGACGTGTTCTGTTTCCCGACCCACGAGGAGAACGAGGGGATCGCGCTGCTGGAGGCGATGGCGGCCGGGAAACCCCTCGTCGTGCGCGACATCGAGACGTTCTCGTGGCTGGAAGACGGCGAGGAATGTCTGAAGGTGGGCAGCGAGGGCGGTGGAGACGGCGCCGCGAGCGCGGACGTCACCGACGCCCCCGGAGACAACGTCGAGGGCTTCGTCGACGCGCTAGACGAGCTCCGCGACGCCGACCGCCGGGCGGGGCTCGGCGCCAACGCCGCGGCGCGAAGCGAGGAGTTCTCGCTCGACGCGATCGCCGACCGGTACCGCTCGCTGTACGCGGATCTCGTTTGAGCGGTCCGGAGCGGCCGATCGGCGGCCGTTCGCGGAAACTTGCGAAAACCGCAGTTGGTATGTCCTCCGGTCGACTCCGTAGAGCCAAATGACTCGTGTGAGCGTTATCGGCTGCGGGAACATGGGCGGCGCCCTGCTCAGGGGGCTTGCCCGCGCGGAGGGGTACCACCTCACGGCGATCGACCTCGACCCCGAGGCGCTCGCCGCGATCGAAGACGCCGTCGACGAGACGACCGAGGACGTGGCGGCGGCGCGCGACGCCGACATCGTCGTCCTCGCGGTGAAGCCCGACGTGGCGCCGGCGGTTCTCGACGACCTCGACCTCCGGGCGGACCAGCAGCTCGTGACGCTGGCGGCGGGGCTCCCACGCGAGTTCGTCGCCGAGCGCACGGACGCGCCGGTCGTCAGGATCATGCCCAACCTCGCCGCCGAGACGGGCGACATGGCCGCGGCGGCGACGAACGCGGGCCTCACCGACGAGGTCCGCGAGATGCTCGACGCGGTCGGGGAGTTCGTCGAGGTCGACGAGTCGCTGATGCACGTCTCGACCGCCGTCAACGGCAGCGGCCCCGCGTTCGCTTTCTACCTGATCGACGCGATGAAGCAGGGCGGGATCGACAGCGGACTCGACCCCGAGCAGGCGGAGACGCTGGCCGCCCAGACGTTCAAGGGCGCCGCGGAGACGGTGTTGCGCGACGACCGCAGCGTCGACGAGCTGATCGACGCGGTCTGCTCGCCCAACGGGACGACGATCGAGGGGATGGACGTGCTCTGGGACAGCGACGCCGACGAGGCGGTCGAGGACGCCGTCGCGGCCGCGGAGCGTCGCTCCCGAGAGCTCGCCGAGGCCTTCGACGATGCCTGAGGACGCGAGCGTCGAGCGAGTCGGCACGGCAGACCCCGAGCGCGTTGAGGCCGCTCGGCGGGAGGCGGCCGGCGCGGACCGGGTGATCGTCAAGGCCGGAACGAACTCCCTGACCGACGCGGACTCCCGGCTCGACCGCGTGAAGCTCGACAAGCTCGTCGCCGACGTGATGGACCTCCGCGAGCGCGGCACCGAGGTCGTGTTGGTCTCCTCGGGGGCGGTCGGCGCCGGCACCGGACGGCTCGACGTGGGACCGGAGTCGCGCGACGGGGTCGACTCGATCGCCGAGAGCCAGGCGCTCTCGACGGTCGGACAGGGGCTGTTGATGCGCCACTACACGCAGAGCTTCGAGCGGTTCGACCAGGACGTGGCGCAGATCCTCGTGACGGGCACGGACCTCGACGCGCCGGAGCGGTTCGACAACTTCACCAACACCGTCGAGAAGCTGCTGTCGTGGGGCGTCGTCCCCGTGGTCAACGAGAACGACGCGGTGGCGACCGACGAGCTCCGGATCGGCGACAACGACATGCTGTCGGCGTCGATCGCGATCGGTCTCGACGCCGACCTCCTCGTGACGCTCACCGACGTCGACGGCGTCTACACCGGGAACCCGAAGCGCGACGCGGACGCCGAGCTGATCGAGGCGGTCGACGACGGCTACGAGCGGCTCCGCGAGATCGTCGGCGACGGCACCGCGACCGACTTCGGCGGGATCCGGACGAAAGTGGAGGGCGCCCACGACGTGAGCCGCAACGGGATCCCAGCGATCATCGCGGGCTCCGCCGAGCGCGACGTGTTAGCGCGGATCGTAGCGGGTAAGCCGACGGGCACGCTATTCGTGCCAGAGACTGGTGACGACGATGAGTGACACCGACACGGAACCGGACACCGACGTGGAGGCCGACACCGACGAGCTGGCCCGGCGGGCCGAACGCGCCGCGCTCCGGCTCGCGAACGCCGACGAGGCGACGCGGAACGAGGCGCTCCGGTCGATCGCCGACGCGATCCGCGAGCGCGAGTCCGAGATACTCGACGCGAACGCGGTCGACGTCGAGGAGGCGGAGCGGATGCTCGCCGAGGGGGAGTACACGCAGGCCTTAGTCGACCGCCTGAAGCTCGACGAGACGAAGATCGAGGAGATCGCCTCGATGGTCGAGTCGGTCGCCGCACAGGACGACCCGCTCGGGGAGACGCTCGCGGCGCGCGAGCTCGACGAGGACCTGGAGCTGTACCGGGTCGCCGTGCCGATCGGCGTCGTCGCGACCGTGTTCGAGTCGCGGCCCGACGCCCTGGTCCAGATCGCGGCGCTCGCGTTGAAGTCCGGCAACGCCGTCGTCCTCAAAGGGGGCAGCGAGGCCAGCGAGTCGAACCGCGTGCTGTACGAGGCGATCGTCGAGGCGACCGCCGACCTGCCCGACGGCTGGGCCGCGCTCATCGAGGCGCACGAGGAGGTCGACCGCCTGCTCGAACTCGACGACCGCGTCGACCTCGTCATGCCGCGCGGCTCCTCGGAGTTCGTCTCCTACATCCAGGAGAACACCCAGATCCCCGTGTTGGGACACACCGAGGGGATCTGCCACGTCTACGTCGACGAGGCGGCCGACTTGGAGATGGCCGAAGCCGTCGCCTTCGACGCGAAGGTCCAGTACCCGGCGGTGTGTAACGCCGTCGAGACGCTGCTCGTCCACGAGTCCGTCGCCGACGCGTTCCTCCCCGGTCTCGTCGAGCGGTACGAGGCGGCCGGCGTCGAGCTGCGCGGCGACCGGCGGACCCGCGAGGTCGTCGACATCGAGCCCGCGACCGACGACGACTGGGACACCGAGTACGGCGACCTCGAACTGTCGATCGCCGTCGTCGACGACGTGTACGCCGCGGTCGAACACGCCAACGACCACGGATCGAAACACACCGAGTCGGTCCTCACCGAGGACGCCGAGACGGCCGAGACGTTCATGACCGGCGTCGACGCCGCGAGCGTGTTCCACAACGCGTCGACGCGGTTCGCGGACGGCTACCGCTACGGGCTCGGCGCCGAGGTCGGCATCTCGACCGGCAAGATCCACGCCCGCGGGCCGGTCGGACTGGCGGGGCTCACCACGTACAAGTACTACCTCGAGGGCGACGGCCACCTCGTCGCGAGCTACAGCGGCGAGGACGCGGTCCCGTTCACGCACCGCGAGCTCGACGGCGCCGAGTGGACGCCGGGCTCGCTGTCGACGCGATAGCGACGGCGCCGATACCCCGTCGGTCCGATCGCCGCCAGTCGGTCGGCCCGTGACTGCGCGGACCGCGAGGGGCGGGCAGCCGACCCGTGCCAGTCGCTCACTCGCCCGTCGCGCCGGGGACGATCGTCACCGGCACCGATGCTCCCTCGGCGACGGCGAACGCGGTGTTCCCCTCTCGGAGCGACGCCAACTGGCCCTTCGACCGGTGGCCGATCACGATGTGCTCGACGGCGACGTCGTCCGACATATCGACGAGCTGTTTCCCGACCGCCGTTCCGGACCGAAGCCCGCTCCGGTCGAGATGTTCGAGCGTGACCGTCGTCCCCACGCCGATATCCTCGACGAACGACTCGATCTCGTCGCGGAAGCTCCGCTCCGCCCCAGACGCGGTCGCGTTGCTGATGACGTGGGCGACCGTCAGCGACTGACCGGTCGCCTGGGCCAGCCGCGCCGCGGTCTCGATCACCGCCTCGTAGCGGTCGTCGTCGCTGATGGCAGCGAGAATAGCCATACGCCTCTCACGTGTCAGATAATATTAACCGTTGCTCCGGTCGAGGTCGGTCGTCCGTTCGCCCCGCTCGTCGCCCGCCGGAGGCGCGGGCGCCACCGTGACGGGCCGGAGTCCTCCCAGTCAGGCGTCGAACTCCGGCAGTCGCCCGCCGTCGACGGCGACGTTCTCGCCGCTGACGTACGCGGCGGCGTCGCTCAGGAAGAACCGGAGCGGCGCGGCGACGTCCTCGAAGCCCGCCGGGCGGCCGCGGGGGAAGTCCTCGACGCCGGCCTCGGTGTTCGAGACGGCGAACGGCGAGACGGCGTTGACCGTGATCCCGTCGTCGCTGGTGTCCGCCGCCAGCATCCGCGTGAACATGAGCACGCCCGTCTTCGCGACGAAGTAGGGGAAGTTCACGGGGTGGGCGTGCATCCGGTCGCTGTCGGCGAAGCCGAGGTTCACGATTCGGCCCCACCCCTGGTCGCGCATGGCGGGCAGGGCCCGACGCGAGCAGAGCACCGTGCCGTAGAACGTCGTCTCGACCACGTTCCGCCACGACTCCCACTCGATGTCGCTCCAGTGGCGAGCGTCGAAGTCGCCGACGTTGTTGACGAGGATGTCGACCGACCCGACCTCGGCCTCCACCGTGTCGAACAGCTCGTCGACGGCGTCCGGGTCGGTGATGTCGGCTTGAGCGGTGACTGCGGTCCCGCCTCGCTCGCGGACCTCCTCGGCGGTGGCGGTCGCCGCCGCCTCGCTCTCGTTGTAGTGTACCACGACGTCGGCGCCGCAGTCGGCGATCGAAAGCAATAGCTCGCGGCCGACGCGCTTCGCGCTGCCGGTCACGAGGGCGGTCCGTCCGCTCAGGTCGGGGCGTAGCTCCATGCGGGATCCATGTACCGGATCGCTCCTAAGCGTTCCTCACGGATCGCGGCGTCGGCGGTCGGTGGTCGGCATCGCCTCGAAAAAGCAGTGGCGCGACGGCGACCGGCGAGTCGACCACCGGGTTACTCGTCGTCGCCGCCGTCCGTGAGGATCTCGACGTCCGTCGCCTCGTCGGGTTCGGACAGCGACGGGTCTTCGGCGGTCTCCTCGGTCGTCGCCTCTTCGTCTCGCGTCCACTCTCGCGGAGTGCGTCCGTGACACATAGTACAGTATAACATACTGATTGCGGAGGATTAAATCCTCGGTCGCGATCGGCCCGTATCGACCGCGAAAGGCCCTCGCAGCCGGCCGACCGCTCGTTACGCGACCGGTGCCGACGCGGGTCCGGCGGAGTGGCCGCTAGGGGGAGACCGGCGGTGGGAGGTCGACGAGCAGCGACACCGCGACGGCGACCGCCACTGGGGGCACGAGCAGGAGCGACGCGACCGTCTGCCACCACCGTCCCGGCGCGCGAAACCGACCCGCGTTCCGCGCCGCCACCGGGTTCGCCGCGACGGCCACGTCCCCGCCCGAGAGCGTGGCCCAGTACGCGATCAGCGGAAACAACGCGACCGCGAGCGGGGAGTCCGCCGGCAGCGCGGTCCCCACTCCGACGGCGACGGCGAGGTTGATCGGGAGCGGCGCGAGCGCGCAGACCCGAATGACGCTCGTCGACGTCGACGGCGGAATCGTCGCGTCGAACTGCCCCAGGGGAATCCCGCTCGCGTGTTCCGGGAGAAGCGTGATCTCGGGGGTCATGCCGGCCAGTCGCGCCACCGCCGCGTGCGCGAGCTCGTGCGGTCCGACGAGGATAGCGACGAGAGAACGTAGCGCACGGACTGCCATCGGACGCTCACTCGGCGTCCCGAACGGTCGTGTGACGGGCAGGTTCGGCCGGGTCGGTCGCGGCGTCGGCGGCCGCTCCGCCTGCTCCGAGGTCGTCGTCACGCATACAGCCTAGCAACGGTCAGACGGCGCTTCAATCCGTCGCCCACGCTGACAGCGACCCGAGAGGGCCGTCGCCGCAACGACACACGCGCCGCCCGAACGTCCCCGTGGAGAGAGTGTCACTGGGAGCCGGCGTACACGTCGGTCCTGCTCACCCCTGAAGGAGGTTCATCACCTCGTCGGCCACGCCGGGCTCGACGGCGACGACGTAGCGCTTCCCCGGCGTGAGCGTCGTGTCGGGACGGGCGACCTGTTGGGCGTCCGCGGCGGAGACGACCAGGGTACCGTCCGGAAACCGGACCTGCGTGAGCGACTTCCCGGCGGCCGGCGCTCCCTCCGCGATGCGGACGAGCATGATGTCGAGGTCGCCCGTCACGTCCGTCAGCGCTTGGACGTCGTCACCGACGATCTCGTTCGCCGCCACGCGGGCACCCGCTCGCTCCGGGAACAACACCGCGTCGACGAACCGCGTGTACGCCTCGCCGGCGGCCCGGTCGATGCGAGCCACCGTCCGAGTCCCCGGAGAGAGCTCCCTGGCGGCCAGACAGACCGCGAGGTTGAGCCCCGTCTCCCCGGTGAGCGCCGCGACGACGTCCGCCCGTTCGACGCCGGCCTGCTCGATGATGTCGGGGTTCGTCGCGTCGCCGCGGATCACCGTGGCGACGTACTCGTCTGCGATCTCGGAGACGACGTCTTCGTCCCGCTCGACGATCGTCACCTCGTGGCCGTGGTCTGCGAGTAGCTCAGCCGTTTGGAAGCCGACACGTCCGCCGCCCGCGATCACGATGTCGAGTGAACTCGTCATGGATTCAGTCCTCCGTCTCCGGAATGGCTGTCGCGTCTGCCGCCGCCGAGTCCGCGTCCGGTTCCGCCCGCAGTCTGTTGAGCGCGAGATACGCGGCGCCGCCGAGCAGGATCCACGCCGCGCTGAGCGCTAGCGCCAACGGGTCCGTCCGCAGCAGGTACTCCACGAGCACCCCGGTCAAGACCAGGTTGAGCGCGATGCCGATCAGCGGCGGGGCCGGATAGAACGGCATCTCGTATGGACGGTTCATGTCGGGTCGCTCGCGTCGCAGCCTGATCGCGGCGACGTTGACGATGACGAACGAGAGCAGGAAGAAGAGGCTCGACATGTTCCCCGCGCTCTGCGTCGGCAGCGCGACGGAGCCCAACATGACCACGGCGCTCGCGAGGATCGCGACGAACGGCGTCCCGTATCGGTGGTGGATCTGGCCGAACGAGGGGAGCAACTGCCCCTCGCGTCCCATCGAGAACGCGACCCGCGAAGAGGCGATCACGACCGCGTTTAGCGCCGTCAGCGTCGAGAACACGGCGCCGAAGACGACCAGCGCGCCGCCGTTCCGGATGATCGGGAGCCCGGTCGGCATGAACGAGGTCGCCGCCGCGGCGATCCCGGCCTCCCCCGCCTCCGCGAGCCCCTCTGCCCCGAGCGTTCCGACGGCGACGGTGACCACGGCCAGGTAGACGACCACGGTCACGGCGAGGCTCACAAAGATCGCCTTCGGAATGTTCTCCCGGGGATTCTTCACCTCCTCCGTGACGGTCGTGATGAGGTCGTACCCCTCGAAGGCGATGAACGTGAGCCCCATCGCCGGCAGGACCGCTCCCGCTCCGCCGCCCGCGGGGAACAGCGGCTGGAACTCGGCGCCCGAGAACATCGGCGACGCCAGCCCGAAGGCGACGAACACCACGAGGATGCTCACCTTGATTATCGTGAACACCGTCTCTGCCTTCCCGCTGGCGGCCGTTGAGACGGCGTTGAGCGCCACCAACACGAAGACGGCGACGAACGCCAGCAGGAAGCCCGGGCTGACCTGCGCGCCGACGACGGGAAGGATGACGTCACCGACCTCCTCCGGCGGAGCGACGGCCCCGTAGACGTGGAGCAGTTCGAGGAAGTTCGGAGCGAATCCCAGCGCGTAGAGTGCCCCGGCGATCATGTACGCGAACCAGAGCATCCAGCCCATGATGAACGACGAGAGGTCGTCGAATATCTCCCGGACGAACGCGTACCCGCCGCCGCTCTTCGGGATCGAGCTGGCGAGTTCGGCGTACGACAGGCCGGTGAACGCGGTGACGACCCCGTTGAGCGCGAAGACGACGATCGCCGCCGGCCCGGCGATTTCCGCGGCCAGTCCGGTCAGTACGAAGATGCCGGCACCGATCATCGCTCCCATGCCGATCATCGTCGCGTCGAGCAGTCCGAGCTCGGCTTCCGGAGAACGAGTCTCGCTTCCGCTCATCGGTCGTGAAAGCCGCGTCCCGTATCGTCCATCGTACGCCCCGAAACTGGTACTCTCGTCACTTTATACCCCGGGTGAATTCGGGAGTCGCGGAATCGTGGCGGGGCCTGATACGCCCGCCCGGCGGCAGCGCGCTGGTAGTTGTTCCAGAGGGCCGGAATCCGGCCCGGATTAAAGCCGTCGGAAGCCGAGGGACGACACGATGACCCAGTCAAAGCGATTCGTCATCGCCGGCGGCGGGCGAGTCGGACTCCAGACCGCGGAGAACCTCACCGAACAGGGCCACGAGGTGCTGCTGATCGAAGTGGACGCGGACCGCGTCGAGAAGTTGTCCGACGCGTACCTCGGCCCCGTGATCCACGGCGACGCCACCGAGCAGTCGATCCTCAGGCAGGCGGACCTCCGAAACGCCGACGCTATCGCGGCGCTGACCGACGAGACGGAGACGAACACGGATATCTGTATGACCGCGCACCACCTCGCGCCGGCTATCCGGACCCTGGCCAGGTCGGAGTCGCGGACCGAACAGGAACACGGCGAGGTCGTCGACGCCACGCTGCTACCGCAGTCGCTCGGCGGCGACCACGCGGCCGATATGCTCACCGGCGAAGAGATCCGAACGCTCGTGTTCCCCACCGCCGACCTCGACATCATCGAGGTGACCGTCTCCGAGTCCGCCCCCGTCGCGGGACGCCGGCTCGACGAGATCGCCCTTCCGGCCGGGAGTCTCCTCATCTCCACGTCGGACCGAGAGTCGCTCGCCGGTCCCGACACGCTGCTGGAACCGTCAGAACAGTATATCCTCGCCGTCGAGTCGGACGTCGTCGACGAGGTCGTCAAACTCTTTCGCGGGTGACCTCGCCCGACGGCCGCGACCGCCGTCGCGACCGCTCAGGGCCCGTTCGTGACTGGGTGTTTCTCGTCGCTCGTCGCCCAGATTTGATATAGCGATATACGATTTACGAGTTCCGTCTCAAACGACATTCCGGCTTCGCGCGTCCGACAAATTTGGACGCACCCGAGCGAATCCGACCCACTCCGGAATTATTACCCCCGGCGCTCACGCAGCACGGGGTATGACAGACTCCGACTGGGGCGACTGGCTGCCGCGCGCGGTCGCGGACGCCGACCCCGACACGGTGGCGCTGTGGTACCTGGGCTGTAACGGCTTCGCGATCAAGGGGAGCGGGGGGACCGTCCTCTGGATCGACCCGTACGTGGGCACGGGCGACCCGCCGCGGACGGTACGGATGATCCCGATTCCCTTCGACCCCGAGGACGTCGAGGTCGCGGACGCGGTGTTGGCCACCCACGAGCACACGGATCACGTTCACGGGCCCTCGCAGGCGCCGATCCTCGCCAACGCGGACGCTGACCTCGTCGCGCCCGACGACTCGCTCGCGGTCGCGCGCGAGGAGGAGCGGTGGACCGACGAGTACGCGGTTGACGACGCCCAGTTCACCGAGGTGACGGAGGGCGACGAGCTGCGGATCGGCGAGTTCACCGTTCACGTCGTCGAGACCCGCGACGCGGACGCCACGCATCCGGTGGGTTACGTGATCGAACACGACGCCGGGACGGTGTTCCACGCCGGGGACAGCAAGCCGTCGCCGACGTTCGAGGGGCTCGCGGAGCGGTTCGACATCGACCTCGGCATCCTGGCGTTCGGCTCGGAGGGCACGATACCGGACAAGGAGACGGGCGAACCGGTTCAGACGAAGTGGTACAGCGACGAGAACGAGATCGCGACGGCCGCGAACGACCTCGGCCTCGACCGCCTCGTCCCGACCCATTGGGACATGTGGAAGGGGCTGACCGCCGACCCGACCGCGCTCCACGACCACGTGCGGAGCTACGAGTCTCCGGATCGGCTGGAGATCGTGGAGATCGGCGATCGAATAGACCTGTAGACGGGAGCTGAACGGCCGTTTTCGCGGCGTATCGGTTATCACCGGCGAAACCCGGCCCGTGGAATTTAAGCCCCTGCTCCGGGACCGTGGAGTATGAGCGAACGGACGGCGGAGGCGGCCACGACCGTCGACGAGGACGGCATCCGCGTCGAGAAATCCTTCACGGACGACGCGTTCCCCGTGCCGGCGGTGATGTACACCCTCTCCTCACACCGTGAGGACCCCGTACGGGTGCGTATCGTCGACCGGATCCCGGAGTCGTTCCCGATGGACCGAGTGGGGTTCCACCCGGAGTACGAGAGCGAGAACTGGACCGCGTACAAGGACCACCGCGTGGAGTTCGAACGGGTGATAGACCCCGACGAGACCGTCGAGACGGTGTTCGGGATCCGCGACGACGACCCCGACCTCGACGGGTTCCTCGGCACACCGGTGATCGAACACGTGCCGGTCGGCGAGGAGATCGAAGACGTCCTCGGCGCCGGCGACACGGACGCCGTCCGAGAGGTGCTCTCCGGCGACCGCGCGACGCTCCCCGGAATGGCGGAAGAGGACGAACTGTTGGCGGGAGACCCCGCGGAGTCCGGTGAGGGCGCCTCGGCCCGCGATCCCGGCCCGGAACCCGCGGCGGAACCGGAACCGGAGGCAGAGAGCGCCACGGAAGCCGCCGCCGGCCGCGAAACCGAGGCCGATCCTGAGCCCGACACCCCCGAGCCGCGAACGGTCGCCGACGACGGGACGGCCGCGGTGTCCCCACATGAGGGGGAATCGGTCGGCGCCGCGGTCGAACCCGAGGCCGGAGCCGAAGAGACAACCCCTGCCGATGAGCCCGACGAAACGCCCGAAACAGACGACACAGCCGCCGAGTCGGCCGTCGAAGACGAGCCGGAAGTCGCCGACGAAGACGGAACGGAAGCCGACGAACTCGACGAAACCGACGAGACGGACGAGGCGAGTCTTCCGGGCGAAGGCGGTCTCGCGGCCGCGTTAGCGGCCGAGATCCGCACCGGGGCGGCCGACGAGGAGGACATCGAGACCATCGAGAGGGCGTTCGACGCGAGCGTGCCGCGCAGCGTCGACGTGCGGATCGCTCGACTCCAGTCGAGCGTGGCCGACATCGAGGCGTACGCCGACGCGCTCGCGGAGTTCATCGACGGCGAGGGGACCGCCCGAGAGATCCTCGACGGGATCGACGAGCGTGTGGACGCCGTCGAGTCCGAGGTCGACGCCCTCGACGATCGCCTCGACGACGCGGAAGACGATCGCGAGGAGATCGAGTCGGACGTCGCCCGCGTCGACTCCGCGGTCGCGTCGACCTCCGACGCGGTCGATGCGGTCGACGAGCGCGTGGAGACCGTCGAGACCGACCTCGATGCGGTCGAAGACGACGTGCGCGGCGTGGAAGACGACGTACAGGCGGTCGAAGACGACGTTCGCAGCGTGGAAGGTGACGTGCGCGGCGTGGAGGACGAGGTCGCGTCCGTCGAGGAAACCGTCGAGTCGGTCCGAGACGGCGTCGCGGCCGTCGAGAGCGACGTCGAGGACCTCGCCGACGACGTCGACCGGGTGGAGGGGACGGCGGACGCCGCCGCGGAGACGGTCGACGACCTGGGCGACGACGTGGAGACGCTGTACGAGGAGGTCGACAGGGCGGCCGAACGGGCCGAGAACGCCGAAGAGCGGGCCGAAAGCGCCGAGGACCGCGCGGCCGGCGTCGCGGAGCGCGTCGACGACGTGGAGTCCGGACTCGACCGCTTCGACGAGGAATTCGACGACTTGTGGGACGACCTCGCGGAGGTGGACAGCCGGCTCACCGACATCGAGGACCGGCTCGGAGAGGACCTCGACGACGTTGCCGCCGAGCTAGATGAGATCAACGACCACCTCGACGAGCTCGACGAGTTCCGTACCCGGCTCAACGAGGCGTTCGGCCCGTAGCCGCTCCGTTTCGACGATCGAGCGGCGACGCCGAACGCCGTCGGCGGCACCCCGGTTGAAAAACGCAACCCGTTTTACGCGCGCGGTCGCAGATGGGGCAATGACAGACCCGGTCCCGGTCGCCGTGCCCCGGAAGGGGCGCCCGCTCGAAGCGGTCTTAGAGCGGATCGCGACCGTCGCGAGCGACGACCGCCTCGACCGGCTCGCGGACGGCGTGAGCAACACGCTCCGATACGAGAAGGCCGTCACGAAGGGGTCGGTCGACGCCGACGAGGGCCCGTACGAGCGGCTCGCGGAGTACTCTGACCCGACGACGGCGGCCGAACCGGAGTACACGCTGCTGCGCGACGACCGGGACGGCAAGCCGCGGCGAATCGTGTTCGACGCCGCCACGGTGGATCTCGGCGACGTGACGGTCAAGCTCGTCGGCCGCGAGGAACCGTTCCGTGCGCTCCGAACCCACGAGTTCGCGCTCGGATTCGACTCCGCCGACCTCGTCTTAGAGGAGGTCGTCGGGATCCGAGGGGGCGGACTCGGCGACATCTCGGACATCAACGACCGGATCGACCCGGTCGACACCGACGTGCGCGTGGTGACCGGTCTCGGTGACACGGTGTACCACACGCTGATGGGACGCGAGGACCGACGCAGACCGGGAGAGACGTACGACCGCGCGTATCTGGCCGACTACGAGGGGTCACTGTGTATCTCGCCGCGGTACGAGCGCCTCGTCACTGCCGTGTTAGGGACCGACGCGCTCGACGGGGTGGAGTTCGTCTACCCGGAGGCCGACGAGGAGGAGGAGGCGGCGATAGCCAGGGTCGGTCTCGGCGTCTACCTCACCGTCACCGGCTCGACGGCGCGCGAACACGGACTCGCCGTCGGGGAACACCTCTTCCCGAGCGAGACGGTCCTGATGCGTAACGCGGCCGAGGCCGACGATTCGGTCTCCCGCGTCCTCCGGGCGCTCGAACGAGAGGCGGCCGACTCGGAGATCCGCGTCTGATACCAGAGATAGTATAGCGGCATGAGATGTACGCGTTCGAGTCGGGACGACGTCCGGCGCCGATGTGTGCCGTTTCGAACCGGCACCCGCCGAGTACTATCGCCAGTTACCCCAGCGTTCTCGCACTACGACTCTCGTCGCCGCACCGAACGGCTCGCGCAGAGCGGGGAAAGCGATTGAGCCGACGGACGACATCCGGGGCCGATCAGATTCACATTGCCGTCCGTTGGGCATCGCGTGTCCCAATCGAATATCTTGGATTGTATAACTAGTGGTTGGAACTGATGGTGCTAGAGAGTTGGATAATAAACTCAACCCGGCCAAAATGTGGTCCTGCTCACTGAGATAAGGTCACTTATCCAGAAATCTAGGATAGATTGAAGTCACGGCAGCGAGAACGGTCGTCCGAGAACGATGGGAGGCGATCGACAGTCGGTGAAGACGTACGTGCCGACGGAACAGAAGGACGTGTGGCGCGACCACGCCGACGAGCTCGACATGTCGCTGAGCGAGTTCGTCAGGACGATGGTTCAGGCCGGGCGGAGGGGGTTCGCGCCGACCGGATCGGAAGGTCGGGAGGAGCCCCCTTCCGAGCCCGCCGACCCCGGGGGTAGCGACCTCGAAAAGCGCGTCCACGCGGCTCTCGAATCGGGGCCCCGCTCGTGGGACGAACTCGTCCAAGCGGTGGTCGGCGACGTGGAGGACGAACTGGAGGAGACCCTCGACGAGCTACAGGAGCGCAATCGGATCCGGTACAGCGGCCGAGAAGGGGGGTACGTGTTGACCGATGAGTAGCGCGAGAGCGTCTCCGGACCCCGACGACCCCGTCGGCTACTTCCTCGAAGACCTCACCTACCACGGAAAGACGGACCGGACCAGGGCGGCGTACGAGCGCGTTCTCCGGCGGTTCGAGGCGTTCTTGGACGACGTTGATCCGGAGGCCGCGACGCACCGCGACTGTATGGCGTTCGTCCACTCGCTGCGGGGTGACGTCGCCGACAGCACGGTCGCGACGTACGCGGCGTACCTCCACCGGTTTTACGGGTACATGACGGAGGTAAAGGCCTTCGACGGTAACCCGATGACGCTGGTGATGGAGGAAATGGACGAGACCGTCGATAAGGACCCGGCCCGCCGCGACGTCTCGGTCTCTGCGATGCGCTCGTTCGTCGCCAAAATCCGGCACCCGCTCCACCGCGCGCTGGTGGTGACGCTCCTCAAGACCGGCATGCGGGTCGGCGAGCTGTGTAACCTCGACCTGCGAGACCTGTCGGTCAGCGACCCGGACCTCCTCAACGCGGCGTACTCGCTCGGGGGACGCCCGGCGCTGTCCGAACGGCCGGACTCGATTTTCGTGACCGCCGAGGCGACCGTCGGCGAGGAGCTGAACGGGGAGGTGCGAACGGCCGCGAACAAACGGAAGCGCGGGACGGTGATCCCGGTCGACGACGAACTCCGCAGAGCGCTGAAGGCGTGGCTCGCGGTGCGTCCGGACTCGCCGTCGCCGGCTGAGCCGCTGTTCGTCAGCACCGCGGAGGGATGGGGGGAACGATTGGAACCGCAGGCGGTCAGACACGTCGTCGAGCGGCACGCCCGCGAGGAGGGGTGGTACCGGACCGGCGGCGGCGCCGACGAGAACGTCACGCCCCACTACTTCCGCCACTTCTTCACGACGCACCTCCGCGACAGAACCGGCGACCGCGGAGTGGTGAAGTACCTCCGCGGCGATGTCGCCGACGACGTGATCGACACGTACACGCACAACTGGGGGGATCAGGTCCGGGAGGTTTACGAGGCGAACGTCTACCGACTCTTCGCGTGAGAGTGGTTCCAATTTCGTCGTCCCAGTAGCGACTCGTTTCGTTCGAGCGCAGCCACGTAAATCGTATGTGGCTATATCCAAACTGTGGGGCCGGTCGCGAAGATACTGGGGTGGTCGCACACGAGCACGGTGGGCTGAACCCTTCCGAAAATAGTCGACGGCGCGGCCGGCCGCTCGAACGGTCCGCGTGTCGACTGACGGCGAAGCACCGTGTCACTCACATGTCGGAAAAAAACGGTGAGGCAACGACGATGGCGCTCCTGAGATTGCCGCCCTCACCGGCCTGTCCGTCCTCGCCGGGACGGCGGTCACCGCCATCCTCTGTGTCGGACCCCGACGGCTGTCCCGCGCGGCGAACGGCTTCGGCGACCGCTCTCGCGACGTAGCCTCGTGCCTCGCGGCGGCGCCGGCGGACCGCGAGCCGGTACCCGGCTCCGGCGAGCGGTACGGCTGTGCGCTCGCGGAAGGGACCGGCGCGGCCGCGGCGCTCGGGGAGCGCGCCCGCGACCGGGGCGGCGACGTAGCCGCCGAGCGATTCCGCGAGCGGCGCAACCGGTTCGTCGACTGCGTCGACACGTACCGTGGCCCGGCTGGGCCTTGGTACGAGAAGCTCTCGCCCGCGGGGAGCGACGGCGGCCCCGTACCGCCGGAGCCGCCGGGCGTCGAACCAGACTACCACCCCGCGAGCGCCCACTTCGAGAGCTGGCGCTCCGGGTGCGGTGAGCGCGGAGAACGGCTCAGGCGACCGAAAGGAAAGAGTGGGCGCGGTCCGCCCGACGGTCACTCCTCGTCGAGGAGGCTCTCGACGAGAGCCTCAGGGTCGAATCGCGTGATGTCGTCGTACCCCTGCCCGGTTCCGAGGAAGAGGATCGGTTTCCCGGTGACGTACGCGACCGAAATGGCGGCACCACCGGAGGAGTCGGCGTCGGCCTTCGTCAAGATTGCGCCGTCGATCGCGGCGGCGTCGTTGAACTCTTTCGCGCGGTTGACCGCGTCCTGCCCCGCGACGGCCTCGTCGACGAACAGCGTCATGTCCGGGTCGACGACGCGGTCGATCTTCTCCAGTTGGGCCATTAGGTCGTCGCTCGTGTGGAGCCGCCCCGCCGTGTCGCCGAGGACGACGTCGACGTCGTTCGCCTCGGCGTACTCGACGCCGTCGTAGATGACGGCCGCCGGATCGCCGCCCTGGTCGTGGCTGATCAGGTCGCGGCCGAGCCGGTCGGCGTGTTCGCGGATCTGCTCGTTCGCGCCCGCGCGGTACGTGTCGCCGTTCGCGAGGACGGATGAGTAGCCTCGGTCACCGAGCCACTCGGAGAGCTTCGCGATGCTCGTCGTCTTCCCGACGCCGTTGACGCCGGTGAAGACGATGGTGACGGGTTTGTCGGCCTCGGCGATCCGCTCTTCGAAGTCGAACTGTCCGACGGCGATGACGTCGAGGAGGGCGTCGTGGAGCGCAGACTCGACGAGTTCGCCGGTCGTCTCGACCTGCTTGCGGGACTCGCCGAGCATGCTCTCGCGGACGCTGTCGAGGATCTGCTCGGCGACGCTCATCTCCACGTCGCTCTCGAGCAGCGCCATCTCGAGGTTCCACAGCGGCTCCTCGAGGTCCTCCTCCTCGATGATGATGCGCCCGGTCGCGAACGCCTTCGCGCGCTGGAAGGTACTCGGCTCGTCGTCGTTCGACGACTCGTCCGAACCGCCCGCGTCGCTGTCGACCGCCGAAGGGGATTCCGCGGTCGCGTCGGCGCCGCTCTCAGCGGTCGTCGCTTCCTCGGGCGGGGCCTCGTCCTCCTCGGCCTCCGTCGACTCCTCGACGTCCTCGCGGAAGCCGGAGAGCTTGTCTTTCAGTCCGTCGAACACGGTATAGTCTCCGTCTTACTCCCCGTCGCCTTCCTCGGCCTGCTGCATCTGCTGCATCTGCTGTTGCTGCATCTGCTGTTGCATCTGCTGGGCCTGCTGTTCGAGCTCGTCGCTCTCGGACTCCAGCTCGTCGACCTCCTCCTGCGTCTCCTCGATCCGGTCGTCGAGCGCCTCCTGCTTGCGCCGGAGGACGTCGATCGCGTCGCCCTGCTCCTGCTCCGCGGAGTAGTTTCCGCCGAGCGAGACGATGACCTCGTCGATGTCCTGGACCTCCGCGCGGAGGTAGGCGCCGCCGCCGAGCGGGACCTGAACGGTCGCGCCCGTGTCGAGGGTCTTGATGGCCTCGACGGCGTCGTCGATGTCGGCCTTCTCCTCGCGGTAGTCGGCGATTTCGCCTTCGAGGGCCTCGATCTCCTCGTCGAGCGCCTGGATCTCCTGTGAGAGCTGCTGGAGCTGCTGTTGTCCGCCGCCCATCATGCCTCGGACACCTCCTCGATCTCGATCTGGGTGCGCTTCCGGTTGTGCTGGCTCCCGACCGTGGTGTAGATCCGCTCGCGGGCGAGGTCCTCGTTCTCCGCCTCGATGTCCTTCGTGAACGGCTGGTCGCCGTCTCGGCTCTGGAACCGTCCACTCACCGTGTAGGTACTCATGTTCCCCGATCCGGCAGGGACAGGGAAGTATCTTCCTAAAAGGCGACAGGCGGCCGCGTCATCGCGGACCGCCCGCGACGACGGCCGTCACGGCGTCGCGTCACGGAAATCGTGTGCCGAGGGAGGTCATCTCGAGAGGTCCGCGCGGCGGAATCGGACGATAGCGATCGCGAGGAGGACGGCCGTCGCGGCGAGCAGGACTGCGGCGCCCGTGAGGTCGTACTCGCCCAACACCAACACCGCGGAGGGGTCGTAGTGGGCCGTCGGGCTGACGTTCCCGGCCGCGGCGTAGTCGGTGCTGGCGACGAGGGAGTCGAACATGAACAGCGCGAACAGTCCCCCGAGCGCGACCCGCTGAGCGACCCCCGGCCGCGAGAGCAGCGTCGAGACGGCGATACCCGCCGCGACGCACGCCACGTGATACGGCACCGCGAGCGCGTGGACCGCCGCGAGGCGTTCGACCGCGATCGTCTCGCCGACCGCGACGACGCCGACGTACGCGACGACCGGCAGCACGACATTGAGGAGGACGACGAGCGGAACCAGTCCGAGAAACCGACCGATCACGACGTCACGTCGCGCGACGGGCGCCGACAGCGTCAGGTCCATGCGACCGGAGGCGATGTCCCCCGCTATCGTCCCGCCGGCGAGGTACGCCAGGTACAGCCCGACCAGCAGGAGCCAGGCGAACTGGTAGAACTCAACCGCGAGGAAGCCCTCGACAGATGAGATGGCGATGATCCCGAACGCCTCCCGGACCGCGGGCGGGAACGCCTCGACGTACGCGTCGAGGTCGACGTCCGCGGTCGCCAGAGACGGGAAGAACGCGAGGAACACCAACAGGAACGAGGAGAGCAGGCCAGTCAGCACGACCGTTCCGCGGGCCCGGCCGGCGGCGTCGTACCGTGCGATCGCGAGCCACGGGGTCGCGCGGTCGCTCATCGCTCGTCACCCCCCGATTCGGCGGTCGGATCCGCGTGCGCTCCGCGGTTGGTCGACGCCTCGGCCTCCTGACGCTCGCCGCCGCCGATCGGTCCCGGAACGTCGCCGTCGTAGAACGTCATGAACGCCTCTTCGAGCGGCGCATCGACGACGTCGAGGTCGAGGACGGTGTACCTCGAGAGCAGGTCGACCAGCGCGTCGTACTCGCCGGTCCACGTGAACGAGACGGTCTCCCCGACGCGCAGATTCATGATCCCGCGGAGCTCGAAGTCGCCGCGATCGACGTCTTCGGCGACGCGGATCCGCACCTGCTTGCCGCCGCGAGAGCGGAGGTCTGCGACCGACTCGACCGCGACGAGGTGCCCCTCTCGGAGGACGCCGACGCGATCGCACAACGCCGCCACCTCGCCCAGCACGTGGGAGGAAAGGAGGACGCTCGCCCCGTCGCCGACGCGCTCGCGGACGAGGCCCGCGAACTCCTCTTGAAGCAGCGGATCGAGTCCGGAGGTCGGCTCGTCGAGCAACAGGAGTTCCGGGTCGTGCATGAACGCGGCCACCAGCGCGACCTTCTGCCGGTTTCCCCGGGAGAGGTCGCCGATGCGGCGCGACTCGTCGAGCCCGAAGCGTTCGACGAGGCGGTCGCGGCTCGACTCCCCGCGGAGCGCCGCTTGGTGGTCTAAGAACGCGCCGGCCGTACGGTCGCGGTCGAGCCCCGGATCCCCGGGGAGGTACCCGATCCGCTCGCGTGCGCGACGCGACGCGACCGGGTCCGTGGCGTCGCGCCCGAGGAGCGTCGCGCCGCCGTCCGTCGGCGACAGGAACCCCAACAGCGTGCGGATCGCGGTCGTCTTCCCCGCGCCGTTCGGGCCGAGGAAGCCGAACACCTCGCCGTCCTCGACGGTGAAGTAGACGTCTTCGATCCCCCGGACGTCGCCGTAGTACTTGGAGAGGCCGCGGCACTCGATAGCGGGCATACCGTCCTCAACTCCGCTGTAGCTCTTAAATGTGGGAGTGAGGTTCGCGAAGCGAAGCGGGGGCGGCGACGAGGAGGCGGCGGGGAGAAGGCGGAGCGCGGTTCAGTCGATGAAGCCGAGCGTCTCCTCGATGCGGCCGAGCTCCGGTCCGGTCGTGTCGTCACCGACGACGTACCCCTCGTCGGTGGCGAGGAGGCCGGAGCCGACGAGCGGCGCGCCGTAGTTGATGGTGCCGAGGTCGGCGCGGACGTCGAGCGCCTCCTCGACCGCTTGAAGCTCCGACTCCGTCGACTGTGGATGACACAGCACGCCCGTGTCGTTGGCGACCGCCGCGGTTCCGACCGTCCGGACGTCCCCGAGATCGCCCCGGGTCACGGGAACGTCGAGCGCGTCTTTGATCGTCCGGATCGATTCGCGCGAGAGGTCCGGGTGGACGTACGCGCCGTAGTCGTTCGCGAGGACGACGTTCCCGGCGGCGTTGATCTCGCCCGGGAGTTCGCGCACCGGGACGCCGGCGGCGTCCGCGATCCGCTCCTTCTCGCGCTCGGTCGCGCGCGAGGAGACGAGGATCCCGTTCTCGTTGCCCGTCGCGAGGGATCCGACCGTGTTGGACCTCCCGACCGTCGTCAGCAGCGGCTCCGCGCCGAGTTCCGCCCCGAGGTCCTCGGCGAGCGCCTCGTCGACGTCCGGTCGGATCAACAGGAGGTCGTCGACGGCGCGGGCGAACACGCCCACGTACGACGAGCCGGTGAAGGTCGCCCGTAACACGTTACTCGGCGTGCTCGGCCTCGACGACCGGTTCGCCGTCCTCGACGAACCGAGCCGCGCGGACCCGCACCGTGCTGGGCGGGTTCTGGCGCCCGTTCGCCCAGACGGCCTCGTTGACGGAGCCGTCGATGATCACGTCGCCCTCGTCGACGGAGAAGTGCTTCGCGAGGTGCTGCCGCGTGATCTTCATCGCGTAGTCGGCGCGCTGCTGGACGGGCTTCTCCTTGGCGTCGCGGAGCGGGACGGTGACGACGCGCTCCTCGAAGTCGTTCGTCGACATTTACTCGTCCAGGTCGTTCCGGCGCCAGTTGCGCCGCTTGGGGTTTCGCGTCACGTTCATGTCCGTCTTCATCATGACCCACGCGGGGACGCGGGTGTTCTGGCGCTCCGCCTTCGCCAGACGCTTCTTTTGAGCCTTCGACTTGTCTCCCATAGTGGCGCACACTTTCCGCGGGGCGCATAAAACCCCTTCCATACGGGTCGCGCGAGGCGCCCGTGAGTCCCCGCTCCGTCCGGGGCCTCCCCCTCGCGGCCACTACAGTTCCCGTTCGGCGACCCCCATGTAGATCCGACGACAGCGGTCGAGGGCTTCCAGGCTCGCGCTCTCAGTGTCGGTGTGTGCCTCGCCCGGCTCGGAGGCCCCGCAGACGAGACAGTCGGTCCCCGCCCCCGCGAGCCAGCCGGCGTCGGTTGCGTGCGGCTTGGTGACGTGTTCGGGCGCGTCGAAGCCCGACTCATCGTGGACTGCGCGGGCGACGTCGAGGGCGGCGTCCGCGAACGCCGCGTCGCCGCAGGCCATCGGCGGGAGGTCCTGATCGACGACGAGCTCGACCCCGGCCGTCGCGTCGGCGACGCCAGCCAGATCGGCTCGGTCGCCCGGAACGGTACGCTCGTCGACGGTCGCCTCGCAGCGCTCCGGGATCACGTTCCACGTCTCGCCGCCGTCGACGATCGTGACCGCCAGCGACCCCGACACGTCGTTCCCGAGGACCGTCGCCTCCGGGGCGTCGAGCCCGCGGACCGCGTCGATCGCGTCGCAGGCGCGGTAGATCGCGTTCTCGCCCGCCTCCGGCTCCGAGGCGTGGGCCGCCTCCCCGTGCGCGACGAGCCGCGACCCGCGGCGGCCGCGGTGGGCGACGGCGACGTCCGTCACGCCCGGCTTCGAGTAGTTCGTCGACCCCTCGGCGACGACCGCGCGTTCCGGGGCGAACCCCGCGTCGATCGCGTGGCGAGCCCCGTCGCCGCCGACCTCCTCGCCGACGAAGGAGGCGAAGATCAGCTCCCTGCCCTCCGGCGGCGTCGCGTTCCGGAACGCGAGCATCGCGGCCGCGACCGACCCCTTCATGTCGGCCGTGCCGCGGCCGTAGATCCGACCGTCGCGCCGCTCGACGACGTACTCGCCCTCCGTCCCCTCGCCGGCCGTCTGTTCGGGCGCGGGCGGAACGACGTCGTGGTGGCCGACGAGCGCGAGCGAGTCGGCATCGGGGTCGTCGGTCGCGCCCCTGACCGCGAGCACGTTGCCGGCGTCGTCGCGCTCGATGCTCGCGTCCGTCTCCGCGCGCAGCCACTCCTCGATCGCGTCGCCCG
The DNA here is from genome assembly GCF_002727095.1 of Halorubrum sp. C191. Classification (NCBI taxonomy): domain Archaea; kingdom Methanobacteriati; phylum Methanobacteriota; class Halobacteria; order Halobacteriales; family Haloferacaceae; genus Halorubrum; species Halorubrum sp. C191. The sequence goes on from NZ_NHNZ01000101.1 coordinate 37,989, forward strand.
CTGCCGTCTCGTCCTCGTGCGATGGGATCGAGACGAGCCGCTCGGTGAGGTCCGCGAGTTCGTCCATGGACTCAGTGACGGCCGTCGCCGCATAAGCGCGTCCCTCACGTCAGGCGCGGCGAGCGCGGGCCCCGGAGCGGGCCGGCGCTCAGGTCGTGAACAGCTCCGTGTCGTCGGGCACCGCGAACAGCCCGAGCCGGACCCCGGCGTCGAGCCAGCCGTAGCCGTACGAGTAGGAGGCGAGCGCGTTCACCGGGTCGCCGTCGTCGCGGAAGTGGCGGCCGTCGTCGAGGTACGACTCCGCCATCTCGGTCACGTCCGCCGCGGCCTCGCCCAGCGGCGTGTCCGCCGGCGGGCGCGGCTCCGCGACGGCCAGCGCGTCCGCGAGCATCCGCTCGTAGCGGTCCGTCTTCTCCTCAAGATCGGCGGGCATGTCAGAGCGTTCCGTCGGGAGGACAAAAGCGGTCGGGTATTTTTGCGCTCGCGACCCGTTACACTGGACTGATGAAGTCCCGCCCTCCCGCAGGGGGCCGATCGGCCCTCGCCCTCGTGGTCGCGACGAACCTCCTCCCGCTCGCCGGCGTCGTCGGGTTCGGCTGGCGCGTCGGTGAACTGCTCGCGGTGTATTGGATAGAGGTCGCCGCCCTCGTGATCGCCCACGCCGCCGCCGCGATGTTCGCCGAGCGACCGATCCGGCTCGAAGACCGCTCGTTCTACATCACCGGCTACGACGAGGACGCCGAGCGAGACGAGGTGTGGGAGACCGACGCGGAGCCGGTTCACCTCGTCTCGTGGCTCCCGCCGATCTACCGGCGGAACTTCCGCGTCGTCCGCCGGTCGCTCGGGGTGTTCGCGTTCATGATGTTTCCGCTCTTGGCGGTCGGCTGGGAGGCGCTCTCGTACCTCACGCCCACGGTCGGAGTGGCGACGCTCGGCGTCTGCGGCGCGCAGGTCGGGGAGGTGCGTCGGGAGTTCTTCGCCGAGCGCGCCTACGAGGACCAGTCGCCGTACATGGTGGTCGAGGCCGCCCAGCGCGTCGTCTTCTTCTACTTCGTCGTCGCGATACTGACGGTCGTTTCGGTGACATTCGGAATCGCCGTGATCGATGTGGTACTGGCTCCCGGGCTGCTCGACGGCGTCGCCGACGCGGTCCTCCTCGTTCCGTACCTCCTCCCGATCGCGCTCGGGAAGGCGACCGTCGAATGGAGCCGGCGGCGCGCCTTCCAGGAGGACGACCCGGACGGGATCGCGACGTGGTTTACCGGCGAGGACGCCAGGCGCGACTGGAAGAAGGACGAAGAGTCCGTCGGAGACGCCTGACGACGCGGGGCGCGGTCGCGTCGGCGATGGGAGGGAAGCGAACGCGGCGAGGAGACAGGACGCGGCCGGCGTCGCGGTGCCGAAAGCGCAACGCCGATACGCTCGGCCGCGAAACGGCGGGGCATGTACGAGGCCGTTCACGCCTATCCCGACGGGGAGGCAACCGTCGCGCGCCACGCCGCCACCGCGGCCCGGCACGGGTACGACGGGATCGTGGTGCGGACGCGCGACGCGCTGACGGCGGCCGGGGACGGCGGTCTGAGCGCTGCGGACCGCGGCGAGAGCCCGGCTCGCGACCCGGAGGCGCTCCGCGAGGAGTACGGGATCGACGTCGTCGACGCGGTCGAGATCGACGCCGACGATCCGACGAGCGCCTCGGGCGCGGTCGGAAACTACCGGTCCGACCGAACCGTGGTCTGCGTGGTCGGCGGCGACGACGCACTGAACCGGTTCGCGGTCGAGCAGGCCCGCGTCGACGTCCTCGTCCGGCCGATGGCGGGCGGCGGCGACTTCAACCACGTCCTCGCGAAGGCGGCACGGGACAACGGCGTCCGGGTCGAGTTCGACTTCGGCCCCGCGCTCCACGAGACCGGCGGGAAGCGGGTTCGGGCGCTCGCCGACCTCCGGAAGCTCCGGGAGATCGTCGCCCACTACGACGCGCCGTACGTCGTGAGCGCGAACGCGCGGTCGCACCTCGGACTCCGCGCGCCCCGCGAGTTGGTCGCGGTCGGCGAGGCGATCGGCTTCGACGCCGAGGCCGTCCGCGCGGGGCTCCGGGCGTGGGGCGACCTCGTCGAGCGTAACCGAGAGCGGCGCTCCGAGGGCTTCATAGAGCCGGGGGTCCGACGTGGCAGGTATGAAGAAGACGGTCGCTGAACACGCCGAACGGTTCTCCGAGAAGGCCGCGTCGTACGACGACTCGAAGAGCGACGAGTACCAGGCCTGCGCGAGCCTCGTGATCGACCACGCGTCGCCGGGGGCGGACGACGTGGTCCTCGATCTGGGAGCCGGGACCGGGGCCATCGCGCTGGCGCTCGCCGAGGACGCCGAGCGCGTCCTCGCCCGCGACATCAGCGAGGGGATGATGGACGAGGGGCGGCAGAAGGCGGCCGACCGCGGCCTCGGAAACGTCGAGTTCGCGTACGGCGAGTTCCGCGACCCCGGGATCGACGCCGACCGACCGGTCGACGTGGTCACCTCGAACTTCGCGCTCCACCACCTCGCGGACGACGAGAAGCGCGAGGCGATCCGCGTGATGAGCGAGACGGGCGCTCGGCGGATCGTCCTCGGCGACGTCGCCTTCTTCGAGGAGCCGGACCCCGAGACTCCGTTCTACAGCCCCGAGGTCGACGACCCCGCGACGGTCGGCACGCTGGTCGAGGCGTTCACCGACGAGGGGTTCGCGGTGACGGTCGTCGAGCGCATTCACGACCAGGTCGCGGTGATCGTCGCGGAGCGCGTCCGCGAACTCCCGGCGTGATCTCGCCGTGAAGCACCTTCCCAAACACCTCCGGCCGCGGTGGCGGTACCTCGCCGTCGGGATCGAGACGTGGCCCGACGCCGAGGTCGGGCGGCGCGCGTTCCAGCGCGCACTGTGGTACAGCGCCGGCAACCTCCTCGGGGACGCCGGCAGCGCCGACGCGGACCTCACGCTTCTGTCGTTCGCGCACGCCGACGGGACCGGGGAGGCGGTCGTCCGGGTCAGACACGGCCACGTCGACGAGGCGCGCGCGGCGGTGGCCTGCGTGAGCGAGGTCGACGGCAAGCCGGTCGGAATCCGCGTGCGGGGGATTTCGGGGACGGTACGTGCCTGTGAGGAAAGATATATGGGTCGCGCGACCGCCAGTTCGACACAGCGAGACGTCGCGTTCGAGGGGTCCGAGCGGCCCGCGGTCGTGCGCGGAGACGCGTGCGACGTGGAGACCGAGTCGGACCGCGTCGGCGCGACGACGTTCGACACCGAGTGATATCATGCAGGGCCAATCCCAACAGCAGGCGTACGACCGCGGCATCACAATCTTCTCTCCGGACGGCCGACTCTACCAGGTCGAGTACGCCCGGGAGGCGGTGAAACGAGGGACGGCGAGCGTCGGGATCCGCGCCGAGGACGGCGTCGTCCTCGCGGCCGACAAGCGCGCCCGCTCCCCGCTGATGGAGCCGGAGAGCATCGAGAAGCTCCACAAGGCCGACGACCACGTCGGCGTCGCGAGCGCGGGCCACGTCGCCGACGCGCGCCAGCTCATCGACTTCGCTCGCCGGCAGGCGCAGGTGAACCGCCTCCGCTACGGCGAGCCCGTCGGCATCGAGACGCTGACGAAGAACATCACCGACCACATCCAGCAGTACACGCAGGTCGGCGGCGCGCGCCCGTTCGGCGTCGCGCTCATCGTCGGCGGCATCGAGAACGGCGAGCCGCGCCTGTTCGAGACGGACCCGTCGGGCACGCCGTACGAGTGGCAGGCGCTCTCGATTGGCTCCGACCGCAGCGACCTCCGCGACTATCTGGAGACGGAGTACGAGGAGGGCATCTCGACGGACGAGGCGGTCGGGCTCGCGCTCGACACCCTCGCGCAGTCGAACGACGGCGAGCTGTCCCCGGACGGCGTCGGCGTCGCGACGATCACCGTCGACGACCCCGAGTACGCCGAGCGGCCGGTCGACGAGATCGAGTCGATCCTCGACGAGCGCGACCTGCTCGCGACCGACGAGGACGAGGGCGACGACGAGGAGTAGCGCGGGCCAGCGCGGCACCGAAGCGACTACTTTTGCGGCCGCGAACGCCGACACATGAGCGACGACGCGGTCGATGTTGCCGACGCCGACCGGGGACTCGGCGAGTCACCGCTTTCGGACGGGTACGAGCTCCGCGAGACGACCCCCTCCGTCGAGGCGTTCCGCCGGCTCCGGCGGGAGGCGGGTATGACAGACCGGTCCCGGGAGGCCGTCGAGCGCGGGCTCCCGAACACGACGTTCGGCGTCCACGTCGTCGAGACGGCGTCCGGGTCGACGGTCGGAATGGCGCGGCTCGTCGGCGACGGCGGGTCGGTGTTCCACCTCTCGGACACGGCGGTCGCGCCGCCGCATCAGGGCCGGGGGATCGGGACGGCGATGGTCAGCGCGCTCGTCGCGTGGCTCCGCGCGAACGCCCCCGACGGCGCGTACGTCAACCGCTTCGCGGACGTCGACGGATTCTACGAGCGGTGGGGGTTCGAGCGGACCGCGCCGGCGTCGAAGGCGATGGGGATCCGGACCGAGGAGCTGTAGCCGACCGGGACGCGGCGGGTCGGCCGCGCCCGCGTCGGGAGAGTTATTGCGTCGGAGACAGACCGGAAACGCGTGCAGAAGACGGCACTCATCACCGGCTGTTCCTCGGGCATCGGTCGCGCCGCGGCGCACGCGTTCCTCGACGAGGGATGGACCGTGTACGCCACCGCGCGGAACCCGGCGGACATCGAAGCGCTCGGCGAGGCGGGCTGCGAGCTCGCCACGCTCGACGTCACCGATCAGGACGACATCGACCGCGTGGTCGAGCGGATCTTAGACGAGGAGGGCGCGGTCGACGCCCTGATCAACAACGCCGGCTACGGCCAGTTCGGCCCGGTCGAGGACGTGACCACGGAGCGGGTCCACGAGCAGTTCGACGTGAACGTGTACGGGCCGCACCGACTGATCCGGGCGGTCCTCCCGTCGATGCGCCGCGAGCGCGACGGGACCATCGTCAACGTCTCCTCCGTCGCGGGGCGGGTGTCGATCCCCGGCGGCGGCGTGTACAGCGGGTCGAAGTTCGCCCTGGAGGCGATGTCGGACGCGCTCCGCAACGAGGTCGACGACCTCGGCATCGACGTGGTCGTCGTCGAGCCGGGGCCCGTGCGGACGAACTTCTCGAAGCGCGCGGAGTCGGAAGCCGACCCCGAGGAGCGCGAGGGGATCGAGCGGACCGAGGCGTACGACGAGTTCTACGCGATGTTCGAGGACGCGCAGCTGATCGGCGGCGACGGCCCCGGCTCGGTCGAGCCGGAACTCGTCGCGAACGCCATCTACGACGCCGCGAGCGCGACGCAGCCGCCCACGCGGGTCCAGCCGGGCACCGTCGCGAGCGTCGGCGTCCTCGCGCGGTTCCTCCCCGACGCCCTGATCGACAAGGCCTACGGGTTCATTCGGAGCTTCACCTCGTAGCGCGGGCGCGCTCCGGTCGAGCGGCGGCGGCGGGTCACCCGTCCGCGTCGACCGCGAACGGGCTCTCCCCCTCCCGCCAGTTCCAGCCGGGGAGCCGCGTCTGGAACCCCGCCGCGAGCGCGGCGTCGAGGTCGTCGGCGCCGGCCGTTCCGGCGCCGGCCCCGTCCGCCTCGGCCGCCGCGTCGCGGTCCACGTGCGTGTCCGCGACGTGGAACGTCGCCTGCGCGAGCAGCGAGAGGGGACGGCCGCCGGCGATCGTCGCCGCCAGCTCGCGCCCGAGGACCTCGTCGACGACGAAGCCCGGGTAGTCGCCCGCCACGTCGAGGTCGCGGAGGAGCCCGACGCAGGCCGCGACGTTGACCGCGACCTCGCCGTCGGCGAAGACGGCGTCGACCTCGCGGCGGTAGGCGTCTGGCGCCACCTCGTCCACCGTCGTCTCGAACCGTCGACCGAGGCGGTCGCGGGTGTCGTTGAGGACCGGGACGACGACGTCGGCGCGGTCGCGGACCCAGGCGTGTTCGTCGCGGACCGTCTGCGGCGTGACGCGCATGGGCGGCGTTCGGCCGCCCGGGGCTTGCCCTTTGCGAAGGCTTTTATAACGGCGGGGCAGTAGCCTGAGACAAGCGGGTTTTCGCTGGCTGTTCCCGCACGGAACACTACGGACAGTACTTCCACTATGCCTACCCGTCACGGTCGACCGATCGGCGGCGTGTCGCGGCGCGACCCGCGGCGCGATTCGACGACGGCGGCCCCGACGACCCGCAGTGAGATATGAGTCAAGTCGACAAGCAACTCGATACGTTGAAATCAGAGATCGAACAGGAGATTCCGAACGACATCACGGTCACCGACGTGAAATACGAGGGACCGGAGCTGGTCGTGTACACGCGCGACCCCAAGCGGTTCGCCGGCGACGGCGACCTGATCCGACGGCTGGCCTCGAAGCTCCGAAAGCGGATCACGGTCCGCCCGGACCCGAGCGCCCTCTCGCCGCCGGCGCGGGCAGAAGACGAGGTCCGGGACGTGATCCCGGAAGAGGCCGGCGTGACAGACCTCGACTTCCACGAGGACACCGGCGAGGTCGTCATCGAGGCCGAGAAGCCCGGCATGGTGATCGGCCGCCGGGGCTCGACGCTCCGCGAGATCACCCAGGAGGTCGGGTGGACCCCAGAGGTCGTTCGGACGCCGCCGATAGAGTCCTCGACCGTCTCGAACGTCCGCGGCTTCCTGAAGAACGAGCGCGAGGAGCGCCGCGACATCCTCGAACGGGTCGGCCGGCAGATCCACCGCGAGGAGATGTCCGACGACGAGTGGGTCCGGATCACGACGCTCGGCTGCTGCCGCGAGGTCGGCCGGGCGGCATTCATCCTTTCGACGCCCGAGACCCGGATCCTCATCGATTGCGGCGACAAGCCCGGCGCGGAGGGCGAGGTGCCGTACCTCCAAGTGCCCGAGGCGCTCGGCGCGGGCGCGGCGACCCTCGACGCGGTCATCCTGACCCACGCCCACCTCGACCACTCCGCGCTGGTCCCGCTCCTGTTCAAGTACGGCTACGACGGCCCCATCTACACGACGGAACCGACCCGCGACCTGATGGGGCTGCTCACGCTCGATTACCTCGATGTCGCCGCGAAGGACGGGCGGACGCCGCCGTACGAGTCCGCACAGGTCCGCGACGCGATCAAACACACCATCCCGCTGGAGTACGGCGACGTGACGGATGTCGCCCCGGACGTGAAGCTCACGTTCCACAACGCGGGCCACATCCTCGGCAGCGCGGTCACCCACTTCCACATCGGCGACGGCCTCTACAACGTCGCGTTCTCGGGCGATATCCACTACGAGGATACCCGCCTGTTCAACGGCGCGGTCAACGATTTCCCACGCGTGGAGACGCTCGTGCTTGAGTCCACCTACGGCGGCCGCAACGACTACCAGACCGACCAGGAGGACTCCGAGGAGGCGCTCAAGGAGGTCATCAACGAGACGTACGAGCAGGGCGGGAAGGTCGTCATCCCCGCCTTCGCGGTCGGGCGCTCACAGGAGATCATGCTCGTCTTAGAGGAGGCGATGCGCGAGGGTGAGATCCCCGAGATGCCCGTCCACCTCGACGGGATGATCTGGGAGGCGACCGCGATCCACACCACATACCCCGAGTACCTCCGCGACGACCTCCGAGACCGCATCTTCCACGAGGACGAGAACCCGTTCCTCGCCGACCAGTTCAACCACATCGACGCCGGTGAGGAGGAGCGGCAGGAGGTCGCCGACGGGGACGAGTGTATCGTCATCTCCACCTCGGGGATGATCGAGGGCGGGCCCATCATGTCGTGGCTCCGCCACATCGGCCCCGACCCGGACTCGAACCTCGTCTTCGTCGGCTACCAGGCGCAGGGAACGCTCGGGCGCCGGATCCAGAACGGCTGGGACGAGATCCCGGTCGACGGCTGGGGCGGCGGGAGCCGCGGCGACACGCTCACGCTGGAGATGGGCACCGAGGTCGTCGACGGCTTCTCCGGCCACGCCGACCGGCAGGGGTTAGAGAACTTCGTGAAGACGATGAACCCCCGCCCGGAGAAGGTGCTGTGCGTCCACGGCGACGAGAGTTCCGTCCAGGACCTCTCCTCGTCGCTGTACCACGACTACAACATGCGGACGTTCGCGCCGAAGAACCTGGAGACGTTCCGGTTCAAGTAGGCGCGCGGCGAGGGGCGCGAGCGTCTTCGGGGACAGCCGGAGGGCGGACGCGCTCCGCCTCCCGCGTATGGGAGTAGTTCCGGGCGACATCGACGCGGCGCCGGGACTCGGCGGTCTCGTCCACCTGCTGTTGATCGCGTGGGTGTGCGTGACGATCGCGGGCGCGATGCCGCAGTTCGTCCCGGTGTGGTCGGGGACGACGCTCGCGGACGGAGCGCCGGTCCCGGCGGTCGCCGGCGCGTAGCCGGTGACGCTCGGTCGCTCCGGCGCGGGTCGGACGGCCCGCGGCGGCGACGGTTCGGGCGACGAGGCCAGCGCTTAAGCGACGCCCCCGCGACTCCCCTGTATGCGCCTCGCGCTCATCGCTCACGACGAGCTGAAAGACGAGATGGTCGCGTTCGTCGAGTCGCACACCGACGCCCTCGGCGAGTGCGAACTGGTGACCACCGGGACGACCGGAAAGCGGATCGCGGAGGCCACGGGCCTCTCCGTGAACCGGCAGGCCTCCGGTCCCTTCGGCGGCGACCTCCAGATCGGCGGGATGATAGCGGGCGACCAGATCGACGGGGTCGTCTTCCTCCGCGACCCGCTGACCGCGCAGGCGCACGAGCCGGACATCTCGGCGCTGCTGCGGGTCTGCGACGTGAAGGACGTACCGCTGGCGACGAACGTCGCGTCCGCGGAGATGCTCGTCGACGGGCTGCTCGGCGGCGATTCTCTCGACTGATACCGCCGACCGCGGAGATTTAACCCGGCCGAACCAAGGGTCGACAGATGACTCGCCCCGCAGGAACCCGCGTCCGCGCCCTCGCGTTCGCGTTGCTGCTCCTCCTCGCGACCGTCGGCGCCGGCGCGGCCGCGGGCCAGCCCGCGGTGTCGGAGCACGCCGCAGGGTCGGAAACGGTCGTTCGCTTGGCGGCGGCGGGCGCCCACGCGTCGGTCGCGGGGGCCGCGGGCGGTCCGGGGACCGTCGGCGCCGAAGCAAACGCGAGCGGGAGTCGGGTCGGCCCGATCACGCGGTGTTTCGCCGGAACAGGGTACCCGATCGCGATCGGCGGCGACGAGGGGAGCGCGACGATGGAGACGGTGATCCACCTCTCCGTACTCACCGACCCCGCCGCGGGCAACGAGTTCGGCGTCGAGACAGTCGGGCGACTCGGCGGCGAACCGATCGTGACGCTCGCCGCGGGCGTGCGACTGACCGCGCGGCAGGCGATCGCTGACGGAGACCCGTTCGCGGCGTTCGACGTGCTGTACACCTACGAGCTACGGTTCCCGATGTTCACCGGGTCGGTGGGCGACGCCGACTACGAGGACGACGGATCGCCGATCGGTTCGAGCGCCGGCGCGGTCGACTGCTGACGGGCCCCTACCGCTCGACCGCGTCGTCGTCCGGGGGACGAACCCCGCGGACGAGCGACAACACCTCCCGTCGGGTCGCCTCGAAGTCGTCACCGCTCGGGTACGCGCCGCCCGCCAGCAGGTACTCTCCGGCCTCCCACACCGCGAGCAGCGCCTCCACCGAGACGTGTTCGCCGTCGACCTCGCAGCGCCCGTGGGACACGGTGAGCGTCGCGCGCGACGCGTCCGGATCGTCGACGTCGATGCGTCGCTCGTCGCGCCGCGCGAGGCCGGTGATGTCCCGCTCGGCGAGGCGGTCGCGGAACCCCTCGCGGGCCCGCGACTCGACGAGCCGCGTGAGCGCCGGGTTCGGTCCGGTCTCCGGCGAGACGCGGAGTCGACTCGCGAAGAAGAACGGCCGCGGCGGCGGGGTCTCGCGCTCGTAGCGCGCCGTGCCCGCGGTGACCGAGACCGGTCCCGCCTCGAAGGGGCGCTCCGTCGCCTCCGCGACGAGCGTCCAGCCGTCGAGGCGGTCGCGGGGGACGACCGGTGGCTCCATGGACTCGTATCTCTCCGGACGGGAATAAAACGGACGGGCAGCGGGAGGCGGTCAGAGGGTCGAAGAGCCGGTCAGTGGTCGTCTTCGCGCCACTTGTGTTCGCACTCGGTACAGACGAAGAACCGGGTCTCCGACTCGTCGGCCGCGCGGATCTGCTGCATGTACCAGTACGCCTGATCGTTGTCGCACTCGGGACACTGCGCGGTCGTCGTCGGGAGCCCCTTGTCCTCGGCGTCGCTCACGTCGACGATCTCGGACTCGACCTGCGACTGGGTCGTCCACTCGTCGTCGCCGTCCTCGCGCCCGATCTCGTACCCGCAGGAGTCGCACACCCAGTGGTCCTCGCCCGCGCCGGATTTCATCATGGATCCGCACTCGTCGCAGAACTTCATGCCCGAACCTACCGCGGATCGTATATAAACGGCGGGATCGCAGACGGACGCCGGGTGGAGGCGTTGGCGAGCGCCGGGAAGAGTCGCGGGCGGACGCCGACCGGGCCGCCGGCGTCTCCCCCGTCATTCCACGTCGACGTGTTCGGCGAGCGCGAAGCGGACGCGCTCCTCCTCGGGCCCCTTCGTCTCTCGACCGGTGACGACGACCTCGCCGATGTCGGACGTGTTCGCGACGTGCGTCCCCGCGCAGGCGGTGCGGTCGTACGGCTCGTCGCCCTCGTCCGCGCCAGCTATCTCGACGATCCGGAGCTCCTCGATCGAGTCGGGGAGGAGGTCGATCCGCGTCCGGTCGGTGTCGAGCGTCGCCTCCGCGGTCTCGCGGTCCATCGTGTAGCTCGACACCGGTCGCGCGTCGGCGACGAGCTCGTTGAGCCGCGCCTCGATCCGGTCGAGGTCGTCGTCGGTGAACCGCTCGTAGGCCGCGTCGAGACGCGCCCGGTCGGCGTACAGCTGGTTCCCGGTCGTCTGCGCGTCGAACTCGTCGAGCAGCAGCGCCGACAGCAGGTGCTGTGCGGTGTGGTACCGCGAGTGCGCCACGCGGCGGTCGGCGTCGATCTCGCAGGTTACGTCGGTTCCCGGCTCCGGGAGCGCGGGTGCCTCGTCCGAACTACCAGCGTCTCCGGTCGGTTCGACCTCGTGGTGGACCGTGTCCGCCATCTCGGTGTCGACGACGCGCCATGGAGCGTCCCCGTCGCCGTCGGTCGCCCGGATCGTCCCGGTGTCATGCGGTTGCCCGCCGCCGGTCGGGTAGAAGTGGGTCCGGTCGAGGACGATCCGGGCCGGGTCCGAGAGGACGCGCTCGACGGTCGCCTCGAACGTCGTCACCGCGTCGTCCGCGAGGTAGAGTCGCTCGGTCACGGATACAGGAAAGGTCGCCGCCGAAATATATCCACGGCTCGCCGTGGCCGCTTCGGAACGCACCGGCCGGAAAGCCATCCCGCGGCGGCAGAGTTGGGCACCCTCATGTCTCTGAGCGGCCGTGTTGAATCGCCAGACAGCAGCGGGGTGAGCCGCTAAATAAAGGGGGGTTGAAATGGGAGAGTCCAGTTCGACCTTCACAGGGTACTGGGGCCTGATCCACACCAGTAGTTATCATACGCAATACTTTGACCGAAAGCTTATCAATTTCAGATTGACGACGTTTTCATAACATCCTGCCGGGGCACTTGATGCTGCTTCGTCGAGAATACCCATGACACCGCCCACCACACCTCGAAGACGGGAACGAGGGCAGTCGACCCTCATCGGGTTCGTCCTGTTGATCGGGATGATTGTCGTAGCAGCGTCGGTAACTCTCTACTTCGGAACGGCCATGATGGGCGATCTCAGGGGCGAAATTCAGGGGCAAGACGCGGAACAGACGATGCGGGAGATTGACTCCCGGCTGAGTGAGGTCGCGTTCAGCGACAACCTCGAACACACGCTCGCTTTCGACCCCAGCGAGGGGCAATCGGTACGCGTCGCCGACAACGCGGAGATGGTAATCGAACTCGACGGCGGCCCGAGCTGTACCCCGTTCGTGATTCCGATGGGATCGCTTCACTACGAGAGCGACGGTTACTCGACCGTCACCTATCAGGGCGGTGGGATCTGGAAAGGGACGCCGAGCGGCAACGAGATGATCTCACCCCCCGATATGGAGTACAAGGACGGAACGCTGACGTTTCCGTCTGTGAATATCAACGGCAGCGCCGGCGGACAGGTGGAGACGCTCCAGGCAACCAAGAACCTCGAATACTCTCGTGAACGGTCTCGCGAGTACTCTCAACTGATGGCGAACTGTTCGAACGCGTCGCAAATGACCGTTACCGTCGAGAGCCGCTACGCCGACGTGTGGGGCGAATACCTCGAAAGTGAAGTCTCGACGAATTCGACGTACGACCTCGACAACGCCGATCCCGACGACGACTCGGTGACAGTAACGATCTCCGAAGGCGTGGACTTCGGCGTCGGGGGGAATGAAAGCGAAATCAGCGTCTCGGAGAACGCGACTGTCTCGACGACGGTCCTGGGAACGGAGGTGTCCAGTCAGACACCCATCTGGTGGGGCGGTATGCGAAAATACTGGGCCCCGGTTACGATGGGAGTCGTAACCGACGACGAACAGATGCGGCCGTGGCCCGACGGACCGTACGATCCCGGTGACCCCGTCACCGCCGAACAGAACCTCAACGACCGAGAGACCCAGCTCTCCGAGTGGACTCACGAGTTCGAAGTCGAGGCGGGAGCGACAGTGTCGATCCGAGCGACGCAGTGGTCGTGTGCCGATTACGACTACGCTGGGGCGGACACGTACGACGGAACGACGTGGTATCACTACAACTGCGACGATCTCGGCTCGGTGAACCTCCGCACGGACGCGTCGGCGGGTGAGAACCCGGAGAACGTCAGAGTGCTCAAGAACGGCGACGAGATGCCGGTGATAGAGACGAGGTACCGGCAACGCAACGCCGAAGAAGTTCTCGGCCCACTGCTCAACGAGACGGGACACCTACAGCTAGAGGACAACCAAGTGGTGTTCCTCTTCGAGATCACTGACCCGGACGCCACGTGGGAGGGCGCGAAAGACGATATCGGCGATCCCAATTACAACGACGCGATCGCACTCTTGGAGATAGAGGACCAGGAGGGCAAGGAGGTCGCCGGCGGGTTCGAGATCAGACTGACGACGAACGAGGTCATCATCGAGACCGCCGACAAGTGAGTGAATCGCTCAGCCGATCGAAATCGAACCGCTCGTCTCGGACTTGACCGGGCCCTGCCGTCACGGGCCTGTTACGGCAAGAGCCCCACCGTCACCTTGGTCGTCCGAACGAATACGGTATCGGCCTCGCACGTGTAGCCCGCCGCCGTCTGGTTCCATCCCTCGCGTTCGGCGAACCACCCTTCCCAAGCTTTCTCGTGGCGTGACTCCTCGACCTGGATCGTTACGTTTTGGGCCACGTCGGCCTCGTTGACGACGGTCCCGTTTTCCCGCCTCGGATAGTATATTCCGGAATCCTGCTTCGCGACCGTGACCAGTACCGATCCGTCCACACTCGTCGATGTGACGTTACCGCGCGGATCGATCTCGACCAACGAGATGATCGCCTCCCCGTCTCGACACGTCACGGTCGGTGGGCGTGACACGAATCCGTAGCCGTCGTTCGTCCGTAGGACCGCCCCGTTCTCGTAGCTTATCTCGGTCTCGTCTTTCGTGTACGAGAGTGACCCGGTTCGGACGGTCTCCGCGAACGTCCCGTTATCGAGTCCAACAGACACGGTGAACCTCGCGGTACGGTCCAGCGATAGCGTGCCTCCCGAGAGTCGGAACTCGCCTGCCCGTGTCGGGGCGTTTCCCCGCTCGATGTCGTGAAAGTTCTCCGCGAGCACCGACATCGCGCGCTCGGTGTTGTGTATCTGTTCCTCCTGTTGTTGTTCGGTGATAGCGGCGAATCCGCCGGTGTACACGGCGCTGACAGCGAGTAGGATGAGTGAAAACGAGAGGACGAATCCGACCATATCGCTTACGGCGCGCTCGTTCGCAGTCATGGCTACACACGCTCCACGCGGACCGCGGTCCCGTTGTGAACGAGTCTGATCTCCCCTCCGAAGGCGGTCGACTCGACGGTGTCGATGTCGTCGCGGACGGGGATCACGACCGGGGCTTCGATCGCCCGCGATTCGAGCACGAGGCAGGCGTCCGACCGACAGTCTCCGTAATTCGATGTCAGTCGCACTCGGTAGCGCGAGTTCACGACCCGCTCGGGATGTGACGTCTCGACGGTCATCGTCGAGTTCGTCGGGTCGGCGACGCGGTCCAGTGCCGTGAGTTCGGTCCCGATCCGTTCTCCGATCGTCGTGAGTTCGCCCTCTACCGCCCGCTCACGCTGCGTCTCGACCGCGCCGCCCGCAGTGATGATAAGCCCGGCGATCAGCACGGAGGTAATCCCCATCGTGAGAACGTGTGTCAACGCGACCGAAACTCCCCGCCGGTCGCCGCGAAGCCGGTCTGTTACACCGATGCCTTTCATTCCGAATCACCACCGATCCGAACCGTTATCTGCGACTCCGCAGACACTTTGTCGCTCACGTATTCGACATCGACGACGGCAGTCGACAGCTCGCGGCTCACGTACGGCTGACCGTCACCCGGGTCGGTGTGGAAGTTCCCGGAATCGACGTCGCTGGCCTCGTCGACGAGGAGATGATACGCACCGTCGGACCGGTGACCGTTTTCAACGCGAAGGTCGTACGGGGCGTTCAGTCCTGGAGCGAACGCGAAGCGCTGGGTCCCGTTGATCGCTCCACCAGTGACGTTCACCCGAGTCGCGTTCCCCGAGACCGACTCACTGACCGTGGTTCCGTTGTCGTACGTGACGTCGACGCTGACGGTATTCGACGGGCCTTGGCTAACGTTGAGGCGCCAATCGCCGCCGTCTTCACCCCTGGCGATGAACGTCGTCGGCGTCGGGCTCCGCGGTTCTATGACGAGCTCGAACGGGGTGGATTCGTTGAACGTCGCGTCCTCCACGAGGGTCCAGTGGCTTTGGTTCGCCCGCGAGAGGACGGCTCGTGAGCGGTTGCGCTGCCGAAGAACCTCCCTTTCGAGTTCGGACGCGCTCTCGTTCAACGTCACATCAAGATACGCCGGCCGCCGGTCGACGATCTGCTCCGCCTTCCGATCGCTGTAAACGGTCAACGTCGCGTTCAACTCGTGGATGTCGACGTAGCCGTCTCGTTGTTCAAGCCGGTCGGTGAGGCGGTCGACATCCGTTCGAACGACTTCCAACTGTCGCTCTACCTCGTTCATCTCCCCGAGAGAATTTCCGGGATTGGTGTTTTGGGTGTAGATTGTAGAGTTCAGCACGACGACGAGTGCCAATAGGCTCGCTGCCATCACGACCGCCCCCACGAGCATCAGTTGACCGCGGTCGTCGAGTTTCGGGATCACCAGACGATCACCCGAACTTCGACCACGTTTACCAAGGTCGGGTCGTCGAGGTCCTCGGCGTAGAACTTCGAGACGTTCCCCCCGAGGGTACCGCCGGGACTGTGTGTCAACTCCATCCCGTCGTGAAGCGCTATCGAACGGGTCGCGGTGACCGCGTTTCGACCGGGAGTTCCTTGGACGAACAGCGGCTCCGTCTCCGTCGTCTTCCCCTGCGTCTGATAATCCAGATAGACGTTGTACCGATAGAACCGGGAAGTGAACGTCTCTTCGAGGAGAAGGCACAGCGTGAGTGGCTCGTCCGCTATCGTGTCGGGGCAGTCATCGCCGGGCTGGTACGCGGTCGGCCACCCCGATTGTCCGTCTTGGGAGTCCCAGTACAGTGCGGCTTCACGAAGCGCGTCCCGCTCGTGAGCGGTCGCGAGAACGTCGTCCGTCTGCGTCCCCAACTGTGCCATTGTGTCGCGATCGATCGTTCCGGCCGTTGTGGGGGTAATTACCACCGCAGTCGTCGCTAACAGTAGCGCCGTGAGGATCACGACTGCGGAAATAACGCCTTCGAGAGTGTACGCTTGCCCGCGATCCGCGTCGGACGGCGGTCGCCGTTTCGGCGGACCGGCTACCATAGTCGCACCTCGATACGACAGGTGGCCGTACAGGTGTGGTTCCCTACGTAGCCCGACTCCGGGACGACGACGCGTGTCGCAGCGGCCGTGGACTCGCCCTGATACGGTGGACCGACTGTATGTTGGACCGTCCCGTTTCCGTCGACGAGCGTCACGTTCACCTCACTCTGTTCGGCCGTCGGTATTCCGTCTAAGTTAGACTCGTTCGCGAAAAACGAGTCAGTGCCAGCGCCGTCGAGCACGTTCTTCGAGTCTGGTTGAGTGATCTCCGCGAGGACTTCGGCGGCGTACCTATCGGCCTGTGCGGTCTGTGAAGCGTCAACAGGCGCCGTAAACGGTGTGAAGAGAGTCGGGATGAATCCCACGACGAACGCAGTCGTGAGGAGAAATATCGACACCCCGATGACGTAGTCTTGGAGCGTCTGGCCGCGACGATCCGACGTGAGTCGCTTCGATTTGCGAGGTGGGGTCACTTCGAGTTACCTTACGATCGTTACGGAGGGTGTGTGCGTTCCGCGGGATGGTCGCTGGTGTTATACATCCGATTTCGGTCGGACAGAGGACCGACCTCGGAGAGAGTGGCTCTGTACGAGATAGGACATTAGCTAGTATTCGGACGGAGTCGATATATAAAAACCGCGTTTAAATTATTAATTCTAGTAAATTACAGACAACGCCCTCGGGGCGATCTCACATCTGCGAGAAGTTTGTGGAGACCCGAGTAGAGGATGCATTTCCCGTTGTGACCGTCCCATCGGTAAATGTCGGTACCCCGTCGGGAGGCGTGTTAAATTGCCATACAGCAGCGAGGTAGAGCACTAACTCAGAGGGGCTGAAGCGCGAGACTCTTGTCACTTACCACCCAAATTTCCCGCTTTATCGAGGAGGTTGTGTCGGTTGTTCGAAGAGTTCCCGGCGATAGAGGCGAATCTACCCCCCTCCCCTCCCCAGGATGGTGGCGGTCAATTCGTTGACTACGTACTTGCTTTCCTCCGTTGTCTCCAGATTCATCCCGATGCGTCGTACCGCATGACGATCGACTCGCCCAAGGAGATGGTATAAATGGCTGAGGAGGTCGGCCGCTTCGAGGCCGATCCCCCCGCGCCGTCTTCGTTCTCCGACATCCCGACGACGAAGTCGAGGACCGTCTGCGCGCGGTCACCCGACATAGATCCACACCCCCAGCGCCAGCGTCATCAGGACCACGGCGTACTTGACGCCGGAGACGAGCTCCGCGTCGCGGATGTAGCCGCTGATGAACCCCGAGAGGATGGCCTGGATCGTCACCGCGTGGAAGAAGAGCATCGAGAGCACGTCCGGGTCGACGCCGCCGCCGCCGCCGAACCCCGCCCCGCCGGCGCTCCCGCCGCCGTCGCTCTGGGAGACCAGATCGCCCATCACGTCGATGAACTGGGTCTGGAGAATGGCCATCACGCCGAGCAGGGTGATGTACGTCATCACGATGATCGCCACCTGCATCCGGGTGCGCGACTTGCGCTCGCGCTCGATATCGTCCTGGTTCTCCGAGGCCTGCGCGGCCGTCGTCAGCACGTCCGTGATCTGCGAGGAGGCCTCCTGCGCCTCGGCGATCAGCTTCACCGTCCGGGCGAGTCGGGGCACCGCGTACGAGTTGTTGAACTCCACTAAGGCGTCGCGCAGGCTCATACCGTAGTTCACCTTCGCGTGGATCACCTCGAACTCCTCCGCGAGCTTCCCGGTCGACGTGTCCGAGACCGTGCGCACGGATTCGAGCAGCGTCTGCCCGGTGTCGTTCGCCGAGGAGAGCTTCCGGAGCGTCTCCGAGAGCTTCCCGGTCACCGCCCGCCGCGAGCGCTGGTGCCACTCGTAGAATACCCCGAGCGGGATCATCACGACGTAGGCGGGCACGTAGAGCCAGACGAACGCCGACCACACCGGCCGGGCGATCCAACCGTCGACCGTCGTCGGCGCCGAGCCGGCGGCGACCGCGACGCCGACCAATGCGAGCGCCGCCGGCACGGTCAACGCGAGGGTGTACAGGGGGTTCTCGCGCAGAAAGATGTGCGGCGCCGAGAGGATTTCCCTCGTCTTGTGGGTCCCCTCGCGGTCGCGAATGCGGTCGAAGACCCCGAAACTCCCGACGAACGACTCCACGAGCCCGAAGTGGAGCAGCCCCTCCCGACTCGTCTGCCGGAGCCGCTCGCTCCCGCCGTCGGGCTGGAGGTAACCGTCGCCCGGGTCGTCCTGTTTCACCGTCGAGACCAAGACGAGGAAGCCGACGCCGACGAGCGGGATGAGCAGGTACACCGTGACGTACAGGAGCCGGTCGTCGGCCTCGCCCATCATCCCCATGATGACGAGGATGATGATGAGGAGGAGCGGGAACAGGGAGAGCGTCATGTACATCTCGCCGAACAGCTCCAGTGTCTCTAAGGTCATCTCGCGCTCCTGTTTCGACGTGCGGAGGTGTTTCTCCTTTTTGTCCTTCAGGAAGCCCTCCATGTCGCCGCCGGAGTTGACGATAGAGAGCATGTCGGCGAGGAACTGCGAGAGCTCGTCGGAGGGGGTCTCCAGCGACTGCTGGCGGATCGCGTTTCGGTAGTCGGTCCCGAAGTACTCCGTCTCGTTGACGATGCTCTGGAACTCGCGGGACACCTCCCCGTAGGTGTCCTCGGCGGTCGCCATCGCGCGGAGGATCTCGAGCTGGTTGAGCCCGCCGACCGATAGCGCGTACATGAACGACACCGAGTCCGCGAGCAGGAGGTTGATCTCGCGCTTCCGCGAGGAGGCCCGCGAGTACGGGACCGCGACGAGCCCCCCGAACCCCACCGCGAAGCCGATCGAGCCGAAGACGAGCCCGCTGAGAAGCACGGCCGTCGGCACGACGAGCGAGCGCAGCGTCGCCTGAACGCCCGGCGTCGGCGCGGGGATCCCGAGCGAGAGCGCCTCCGGATCGATCAGCCCGAGCGAGAACACGCCGTAGCCGACCAGCGTGCCGAGCGCCCAGAGCGCCCCGCCGACGAGGAGGCCGACGGCCAGCGCCAGCGAGACGTACATCTCGACCTGGTCCGGCATCCGCGCCTCCGCCAGCTTGCGCTCCACGTCCGCGACGAAGTCGCCGTCGGCGTCGAACAGCAGCTCGAATATCGGGTAACACAGCTCTGCGAGCACGTTCGCGTCCACGCCGCCGTCGCCCGCGTCCACGTCGAGGCTCACGGCTCGGCCCTCGCGACGGACACGGCGCTACCCCTCCTCCGCGGGCTCGACGGCGCCGAACCCCCAGTCGTCGATGTCGTCGGTCGCCGCGCCGTCGGCGTCGTCGGCCGAGGCGCTCTCCGCGTCGTCGGACTCCGCCTCACGGTCATCGGAGTCCGCCTCGCCGCCGGAACCGACCGCGCCGCCGTCGGCCTCCGCGTCGGCGGTCTCGTCCGTTTCGGGGTCGGCGGCGCTGAACCCCTCGCCCACGTCGGCCGACGCGTCCCCCTCGGACCGCGCCGACGGGGCCGAGAGTACGTCGACCCCGTCATCGAACGGCTCGCCGAAGTCGATGTCCCCCGGCGCGCCGGAGCCGTCGTCGGCGGGAGCGGCGCTCGCTTCTGGAGTCCGTTCGAAATCGGCGTGACTCGGGTCGGTAGGCGGCTCCGGCGAGGAGTCGGCGGCGGGGTCGGGGTCCGTCTCCACGGGATCGCTTCGGCCCGAGTCCGAGCCGCTCGGCGCTCCGTCGGCCGCGGTCGCCTCCGTGGCCGCCTCGACGAGCGCCTCGCGGTCGCCCGTCGACTCTGCCTCGATGTCGCGGGCGTGGTCCATCTCGAGGAGCGCGTCCGCGACGGAGTCCGGCACGTCGCCCCGATAGGTCTCGAACAGGTCCTCGGCCGCGCCGAGTATCTCCGCGGCCTCCTTCTCGCCGGCCGCGTCCGGTGTCGGACGGGGGACCAGCTTCTCCTTCTCGCGGTCGACGTTGATGAGCACCGACTCCATCTCGCGGAGGTCCTCCAGCGACCGCTCCAGCTCGTCGTTGGCCATCAGCGCCAGCACCGTCTCCGGGTCGTTGATGAACGCCTGAAACGTCGCCGCCACCTGCGCGTAGCTGTTGAGTCCGCGGTCGATGAGGTACGCCAACACGACCCGACGTTTGCGAAGCTCCTCGTCTAGCATCGCCCGACTCCAACCGCGGTCGAACATGATGTCTTCGAGCGTGTTCGAGTCGCCCATCTGGAGGAACTCGTCCGTCTCTGCCTGCCACTGGAACACGTCTTGGACGTTGATCTCGTCGTTTTCGGCGTCGTAGTGGTTGATCTCGGTGATCGACTTGTTCCGGCGCACCTTCTTGCCCTGAACGCGGGTGGAGGTCTGGATGGAGACCAGGTCCAGCGCCGTGAACATTGTCTTCGAGACGTTGATCGGGTCGGTGGTGAACCGCTTGAGCACCTCGCCCACGGAGTCGGCGTGGAACGTCGTGTAGGTGGTGTGCCCCGTGGACATCACCTGGAAGGCGGTCCGCCCCTCTTCGCCGCGGATCTCGCCCATCACGATGTAGTCCGGTCGCTGCCGGAGCGCGGCCTCCAGCAGGTCGAACTCGTCGATGTCGCCCTTGTCGTCGTCGGAGAAGGAGGGACGGGTGACGGAGGCGATCCAGTTGCGCTGGGGGAGCTCTACCTCGCGAGTGTCCTCGATGGAGACGATCTTCGCGTTCGAGGGGATAAAGAGGGAGACGGCGTTCAGACTCGTCGTCTTCCCGGAGGCGGTACCGCCGGCGAAGATCAGGCTCTTGTGGTTCTCGATCGAGAGCCAGAGGAACGCCATCTCGTCGAGCGAGAAGGTCTTCCAGTTGATCAGGTCGATCGGGGTGAACGGGACGTCGTTGAACTGGCGGATCGTGTAGTTGGTCCCGTGGTCGGAGACTTCGCTCCCGAGCGTGAGCTGCGCACGCGAGCCGTCCGGGAGGGTGGCGTCTACCTGCGGCCGGCGCTTCGAGATCCCCTTTCCTGACCGCTGGGCGAGCTTCACCACGAAGTCGTCCAGCTCGTCGGTGCCGTGGTGGACGTTCGAGATGATCTGCTCGTACTCGGAGTGGTAGACGAAGACGGGGGAGTTGTAGCCGTCACAGGAGATGTCCTCGACGTTGATGTCGTACTTGATCGGGTCGATGCGCTCGTAGCCGACGAAGTCCCGCTTGAGGTAGTACAACAGCTTCTCGACCTGGTGCGCCGAGAGGGTCCGGGCGTCCTCCGCGAGGACGGCCGGCTCGGGGCGGGCGCTGATCTCCGGCGGGTTCGCCGGCGACTCGACCGGGGGCTCGTACCCCAGTGACTCCGCGATCCGCCCGGCGATCCCCTCTGTCGGGTCGATGCCGAACCGGTCGACCAGCGTGTCCGCGATCCCCCGCTCGTCGCCTTCGTCCTCGTAGAGCCCGTAGCGGTCGAGCAGCGTGCGCGCCTCCTCGACTATCACCTCCTCGCGGAACGACTCGTCGCCGCCGGCGATCGACTCGTCGGCGTACTTGATCGAGGTCCGGAGCTTGCCGGTGAGGAACTCCGTGAGGTCCGCCTCGATCTCGGTCCGGTACGGCTGGACGACGTAGTACTTCGCCTCGTTCTCCTTCCGCGACCGGAAGACGATGACGAACGCGTACGGCTTGTTCACCCAGTAGCGCTCCTCCTCGCGGAAGTGCGTCTTCTTCTGTATCGGCACCGCCTTCTCCAGGTCGTACCGGTTCGTCAGGGTGGTGTGACCCTCGTCGGTCGAGAAGAAGGCGTCCTCGTCGAGATCCGGGTTGACGTCGACGGTGCGCTCGTCGACGAGGTCCGCGAGGTCGGCCGCGGCCTCGCCGCCCGCGCCGAGTAGTTCCTCCGTGCGGTCTGGGTCGAAACCCAAGGCCTCCGTCTTGTCCTCGTGGGTGAACGACAGCGGCTCGTCCTCTCCCTCCTCGTTCTCCTCGGTCGGCCGGTTCCCGTCCTCGTCGAGGAAGAACTCCTCGCGGTAGTCGTCCCAGGTGTAGTACCCTTTCAACACGGGGACGGAGTAGGGGTCGTAACGGGCCGCGCACAGGTCCCAGAGGGCGTCGCCGACCGCCGCGGCGGCGCGGAAGCGGTAGTCCGTCTCGCTCGGGTCGAAGCCGAGCAGCGTCGCCGGATCGAACGCGACTCGGTCCCACTCCTCGGGGGTCGGCGGGCGGGACGGGACCGACTCGACATCGGCTCCATGCGCAACGACGACGCCGGAGACGCCCTCGCGACCGACCGACCGGTCGAAGACGGTTCGTGGGATCGGTTCCGCGGCCGCTGCGGTCTCGGCACCGGGACTCGATGTCGCCTCCACGCCGTCGCGTTCGTCCTCGAAGGAGAACGTCGCGTCGTCCGGGTCGGCGTCGGCATCGACCCCCTCTCTTTCTGCGTCGTCGGTGCCGTCGCCGCCTCTCCCGTCGCCGTTGGCACCGTCTCTCTCGCCTTCGGTCTCGTCCTCACCCGCGGCGGCTGCGGGCGGGGTCACCCGCCGATCGCCGGTCGGCACGACGGTGGCACCGCTAAGAACGACCGCGTCGGGACCGACGACGAGCGTCCCTCGATCCGGAGTGCCGTGTCCGGGAACGGCCGTCTCGCCGTCCGCCGCGAACGGCTTGTCGACCCCGGCGGTTCGGATAACCCCGTCGACGCCGTCCGGCAGGTGGAGGGCGACGGCGTCCGCCGGGACTACCGGCGCGTCCGGCACGTCCGCGTACACCCGCGCCGCTGCGTCCTCGTCCCCGCGATCAGCGAGTAGCGTCCGCCACGTGTACCGGTCGGTGACGACCGGCGAGCAGTCGTTCGGTCCGTCCCCCTCCTCGAAAATCACGTTCTCGAACGCTCGGTCGTCCGTTTCGTCTGTTTCGTCCGCCTCGCCCGTCTCGTCCGTCGATACCTCCTCAGCGCCTCGCGTCTCCGGTTCGGCAGGGTCCGCGTCCGAATCGGCTGACCCGGACCCGTCGGACGCCGATCGACCGCCCCCGGTGTCGGATTGGAGGGCGGATCGTTCGACATCCTCGTCGCTCATAGTTCCGGGAACGCGCGGTCCGTTGAAAAAGGTGTCTCGCAAAACACCGCGATTGATAATCGACCGCGGACGGGCGGATTTTAGTCCCCCGCGCGCCGACCCTCCGTCGTGTCACGCTCCGACAGGTTCCCGCGACTCCGCCGACTGCGTCAGCGCGCGGTCAGGCGGCGCGTCCGGGCGGCGATCGCCGAGGAACTGCTCGGAACCCCGCGGAGCCTCGCCGTCGTCTGCGCGTTTACCGCGTTCATGTTCGCGGTGGGAGTCGGGTACTACGCGCCGACCGCGGACGAGGTGCCGGTCGTCCTCTGGCCGCTGTACGCGGACTCCGCGGTCGCGGTCGCGCTCGGCGGCGGCGTCCTCGCCAGCGTCGTCCCGACCGTCCGACGCGGCGGCAGCGTCACCGCGGACGCGCCCACCTCTCGCGGACTCGCGTACCTCCACACGGTCGCGTTCGTCTGGCTGGTCCAGTTCGGGCTCTGGCCGCTGGTGTCGCTCAACCTCGCCGTCGGTCAGTACGTCTCCGCGCCCGACGCGCTGATCTACTACTGGGGCGTGATCGGGACGCACCTGTTGTTCGTCGGGCTCGCGCTCCTGTTCCCTGCGTTCGGCCGCACGACCCGCGGGGCGCTCGCGACCGCGCTGGGGCTCGGCGTCGCGAACGCCGTCGTCGACTACGGACTCGGATATCACCCGCCCCTGTTGTACGAGCCCGGCCCGGGCCTCACCGCCGCGACGCTCGCAATCGCGGTCGGTGCCGTCACGCTCGCGGCGCGCTCGTTCTGTCGGGTGGGTAAGGGACCGGCGTAGTACATCGTCTGAAACGGTAGATCCCCTACACGGTGTTAAATCACAAACAGGATACGCTGATCCGAGCGCAAGCGGTACGAAAGGGCACGGCGGGATCCACGCGAGCGAACGCAGTGGGCAAGCGTGGAGCCAGTCGCGCCCGTAGCCGAGCGAGGCGAAGGAACGGGCGCGACGGGATTCGAACCCGCGATCGAGAGGTTAGGAACCTCTCGCCCTGTCCGCTAGGCCACGCGCCCAAGACGGGAGGAGAAAACGGGACCGCGGTGATCGGTCGGCGTCGGGGACGACTTACGCGCTGGTTTCTTTGTCGGTCTCGGTCTCGAGGTCGTCGAACTCGTCGTCCTCGTCGTCGAGCGTCGAGTCCGCCTGCTCGCCATCTTGCATGTCTTTCAGCTCCTCTTCGACCTGTTCGCGCCCCTTCCGGAACTCGCCCATCGCCTGGCCGGTCGACCGCGCGAGCTTCGGGATCTTGTTCGCCCCGAACAGCAGGACCAGAACGAGCAGGATGATGAGGAGCTCCGGGCCCGCCGGAATGCCGCCGATCAGTGGAATCGCACTTATCATCTCTACTCCGCTCTAGCCCTGTGGCGACTATAGTCTTTTTGCCTTATCGGGTCGGCGCGGGCGCCGCGCACGGCCGCAGCGAACGCGAGCGAACGGCGCCGCCGCTCGGTAAGCGAATGGCTGAGATCTGTCGTCAGCACCCGAGAGGACCGAATCAGTCGGGACGCACGAGCCGTACGAAGTACCAGTCACCGTCGTAGCGGACGAGCGGAGCGACGCTCTCCTCCGTCGCGATCGCGTCGATGACGGCCGCGAACGCGTCGGAGTGCGGCGGGGCCTCCGCGTGCTCCGAGTCGATCGCCGCGTCGAGGACCGCGCGTTGGTCCGCGGTCGGGTCGTCGATCGATCGGCCGCGCTCCTCGCCGACGGCCCGGCGGAAGTCGCGCTGCGACGAGGCGACGCGGTCGGCGCGGACGGCGACGGTCCGCACCTCGACCGACCGCTCCCCGTCGAACGCGAACCGCAGCAGCTCGCCGTCCCACTCGACCCGCTGGTCGTCGTTCCCGGGGACGAACAGCGAGCGCTCTCGCCGCTCGGCGGACGCGTACGCGAACTTGACCCCGAACGGCGGGTAGTGCGGGGCGTGGACGAGCGACGCGTCCCCGAGCGCGTCGAGGACCGTGTCCCGGTCGTGGTCCGGGAGATCCGCGAAGGGGACGCTCGACGGGGGACCGAGGAGGAAGGAGTCGACGGCGTCGACCTCCACCGTGTACGCGTAGCCCGGTGCCGCGACGGAATCGACCGTCTCGGTTTCGATCCGGTAGTACTCGGGGCCGTCGGTGACGACGTACGGTGCCGAGACGCCGGGCCCGTAGTACCCGTCGACGGTCCCTTCTCCGCCGTCGATCGCGGTCCGGACGGCCGTCCGTCCCGCGTGTCCGACGAAGTCGACTGGGGTGCTAAACTCGTTTGAGACGCCGACCAGCGAGGCCTCGTCGAGCCTGAGCACCGTCTCCGTGCGGGGGGCGTCTCCGCCGTCGTCCGTGAAACAGCCCGACAGCGTCGTCAGCGATGCGGTCGCCGTGAGCAGTGCCACCGTTCGACGTGAGAGGCGGCGTGGAGGGCCGGACATCACCTGTCCTGCGTCGGTGGTACACTTAATTCTCCCCCCGGCTCGCCGATCTGGCGCCCTCCGGCGTCACACGACGCGAGTCGGTACCCGAGCCGGCGGCCGAGTGCCGCCGCCGAAACGGTGATACGCCCGGCCGACGACGACCCGGTATGCCAGACGTCGGCGACGACGCCCCAGACTTCACCGGATCGGTCGTGGACGGCGACATCGAGCCGTTCGAACTCTCCGAGCACGTCGGCGACGAGCCGGTCGTGCTCGCCTTCTTCCCCGCCGCCTTCTCGAACACCTGTACCGACGAGATGGAGGCGCTACGGGACGGGTTCGACCGCGACGACTGTACGCTGTTCGGCGTGAGCACCGACCTCCCGCACGCGCTCGTCGCCTACCGCGTTCAGTACGACCTCCCGTTCGCGCTCGTCGCCGACCCGGACCACCGCGCGGTCGAGGCGTACGACGTCGTCGAGGACTTCGCACACTACGGCGTGGAGACCGTCGCGCAGCGCGCGGTCTTCGTGATCGACGCCGACGGGACTGTGACGTATCGCTGGCTCGCGGACAACGCCGGGCAGGAGCCGGACTACGACGCGCTCGCCGAGGCGGTGGCGGACGCGGCCGCCTGACCGGAGGGCGAACCGAGCGGTCGGGCGGGTCGCGCTCAGGCCGGGTCGCGCAGCGAGTCGAGCGCCTCGGGGTTCTCCATCGACGAGAGGTCGCCCGGGTCCTCGTCGTTGTACACCGACTCGATCGCGCGACGGATGATCTTCCCCGACTGCGTCTTCGGGAAGGCCTCGACGAACAGGAGTTCGCGCGGCCGGAACGGCTTGCCGTGTTCGTCGCCGACCAGCGCCCGGAGCTCCTCGCGGAGGTCGTCGCTCGGGTCGGCGCCCGGTTCGAGGACGACGTACGCGACGACCGCGGTCCCGGTGGTGTCGTCGGGGACGCCGACGGCCGCGGCCTGATTGACCGCGTCGTGGTCGATGAGGACGCCCTCGATCTCGGCCGGGCCGACCTTCCGCCCCGCGACGTTGAGCGCGTCGTCGGCGCGGCCGTGGAGGAACCAGAAGCCGTCCTCGTCCTTCTGCGCGAAGTCGCCGTGGTCCCACAGGTCGGGCCACGTCGACCAGTACTCGTTCAGGTAGCGCTCGTCGCCCGACCACAGCGACTTCGTCATCGACGGGCAGGAGTCGCGCGCGACGAGATAGCCGCGCTCGCCCGACTCCCGCACCGACTCGCCCGACTCGTCGACGATGTCGATGTCCATCCCGAGTCCCGGCCCGCCGAGGGTACAGGGCTTGAGGGGTTGGTTCGGCATCGGCATCAGGAAGCAGCCGCAGATCTCCGTCCCGCCGGAGATGTTGATTACCGGGCAGTCGCCCCCGCCGACCGCGTCGTGGAACCAACGCCACGACTCTGGGTCCCACGGTTCGCCGGTAGAGCCGAGGATACGGAGCGAGGAGAGGTCGTGCTCGTCGACCCACTCGTCCCCGTGCTTTCGGAGCGCGCGGATCGCGGTCGGCGAGATGCCGAACTGCGTGATCCCGTGCCGGTCGATCAGTTCCCAGAAGCGGTCGGGCTCCGGGTGGTCGGGCGCGCCCTCGTACATCACCACCGTGCCGCCGAACGCGTGGTTGCCGATCAGCGTCCACGGCCCCATCATCCAGCCGATGTCGGAGACCCAGAAGAACCGGTCAGCGGGCTTCTGGTCGAAGCCGAAGTGGATCTCCTTCGCGCACTGCGTGAGGACGCCGGCGTGGGTGTGGACGATCCCCTTCGGCTCGCCCGTCGTCCCCGAGGAGTACAGCAGCATGGACTCCTGGTCGCTCGGGAGCCGCTTCGTCTCGAACGACGACGGCTGCGAGCCGACCGCCTCGTCCCAAGTTCGGTCGCGCTCGTCGTTCCACGGGACCGGGTCGACGTCGCTCCCGCTGTCAGCGGAGTCGGCCGCGGGCGTCGCCCCCAGCCGGTCGTACACGACCACGTCCTCGACGTGACCCGCGTCGGCGACGGCCTCGTCGGCGGTCCCCTTCAGCCGGACGCCGTCGCCCCGGCGGTAGAACCCGTCGCCGGTGAACAGGACAGACGGCTCCGCGTCGTCGATCCGCGTCGCGGTCGCCTCGCGGCCAAACCCGGAGAAGATCGGCACGGCGATCGCACCGACCTTCAGGCAGCCGTAGAGGATCGAGACGACCTCGGGCACCATCGGCATATACAGCCCGACGGTGTCGCCGGTCTCGATCCCCGCCTCGGTCAGGTAGTTCGCGACGCGGTCGCTCTGCCGGCGGAGCTCGTGGAACGTGATCTCCCGGACGTCTCCGGGCTCGCCCTCCCAGATCAGCGCGACGCGGTTGCGGTTCGGCGAGTCGACGGCAGCGTGGCGGTCGACGACGTTGTGCGCGACGTTGACCTCGCCGCCGAGGTACCAGTCCGAGAACTGCGGCCCGTCGGCGTCGTCCCGGACCGCGTCGTAGTCGGTGAAGAACTCGATGTCGAGATAGTCGACGATCTCGTCCCAGAACCAGTCGACGCCCGACGCGGGCTCGCCCGGGACCTCCGAGGTGGTGCGCTCGATGAGCTCCTCGTAGTCGTCGATCCCGTACTCGCGCATGAACGCGGCGACGTTCGTCGACTCGGCGAACGCCTCGCTCGGTTCGTGTACGACCTCGTCTATCCCCTCGTACTCGTCCATCTCGCTCGGTGATTTTCGCGGCGACAGTAAGTAACTTTCCTGAAGGACTCGCCGGAGGTGTGCGTACTCGCCCGCGACCTCGACGGTCCCGCCACGTCCACCGGTGCGTCGCCGTCGTCGCGGACCGGCAGGTCGAGGCGGCTCGGCTCGGCACTGTTCCGTCCGAGGCAGCCGGCAGTCGCGCCGGCGAGGTCGCTGCGTCGTTCCGTGGGCATCGCTCGTCGCAACGGAAGTTCAAGCCCGCACAGAGGACCGGTAGCGCCTGGAAAGCGAACGGACGCCGCCGAGCGCGGTGCCTACTCGTCGTCCGTCTCCGCCTCGTCGTCGCCGTCCGCGGCGGCGTGGATCGACTCGGGGACGATGTCGACGGAGGCGACCTCGTCGTCGGGGTCGAGGTTCATCACGATGACGCCCTTCGTGTTGCGACTCACCGTCGATACCTCCTCGACGCGGGTCCGCATGATCTGACCGTCGGCGCTCATGGCGATCAGGTGGTCGCCGTGGGTCACCGCCTCGATGGCGACGACCTCGCCGTTCCGGTCGCCGGTCTTGATGTCGACGAGCCCCTTCCCGTTCCGCGACTGCGGGCGGTACTCGTCGAGGTCGGAGCGCTTCCCGTAGCCGTTCTCGGTGACGGTGAGCACCCAGTTGTGGTACTCGTCGTCGATGGCGGCGACGCCCGCGACGGCGTCGCCCTCGCGGAGGTCGATGCCGATCACGCCGCGGGCCGTCCGACCCATGGCGCGCGCCTCGGACTCCTCGAACCGGATCGCCATCCCGTCCCGGCTGCCGATGACGATGTCCGTGTCGCCGTCGGTCACCTCGACGTCGACGAGTTCGTCGCCGTCCTCCAGCCGGATCGCCCGGATCCCGGTCGAGCGGATGTTCCCGAACTCGTCGACCGCGGTCCGCTTGATGTAGCCGCCGCGGGTGACCATCGTGAGGTACTCGTCGTCGTCCAAGTCCTCGGTGTTGACGACCGACTCGATCTCCTCGCCGTCGTCGAGGTCGAGGAGGTTGACCGCGGACTTCCCGCGCGCCGTGCGGGACATCTCCGGGATCTCGTAGGTCTTCAGCTCGTAGATCTGACCGTGGTTCGTGAACACGAGGAGGTAGTCGTGGGAGTTGGCCGCGAACACCGAGGAGACGCGGTCGCCCTCTTTGAGCCCCGTGCCGATGATCCCCTTGCCGCCGCGGTTCTGCGCGCGGAACGTGTCGAGCGACATCCGCTTGATGTAGTCGTCCTCGCTCATCACGACGACGCACTCCTCCTCCGGGATGAGGTCCTCGTGGGTCACGTCGCCCGCGTCCTCGATGAAGCTCGTCCGGCGCTCGTCGTCGTACTCGGCTTTGATCTCCTGAAGCTCGTCGACGATCACCTGATCGAGCTCGGCGGGGTCGGCGAGGATCGTCTCCAGCCGCTCGATACGCGCCTTCACCTCCTCGTACTCCGACTCGATCTCCGCCGTCTCCATCGACGTGAGCGAGCCAAGCTGCATCCGGACGATGTGGGCCGCCTGCGCCTCGGTGAAGTCGAACGCCGACTCCAGCGCGGCCTTCGCGGCGTCGCGGTCGTCGGAGTCCTGGATCGTCTCGACGACGCTGTCGACGTTGTCGAGGGCCTTCAGCCGCCCTTCGAGGATGTGTGCGCGGTCCTCGCGCTCGGCGAGCTCGTGTTCGGAGCGCCGGCGCACCACCTCGCGGCGGTGGTCGACGTAGTGTTCGAGCGTCTGCTTGAGGTCCAGCACCTGCGGCGAGCCGTCGACCAGAGCGAGGTTGATGACGCCGAACGTGCGTTCGAGGTGGCTCTCCAGCAGCTGGTTCTTGACGACTTCCGCCATCGCGTCGCGCTTGAGCTCGACGACGATCCGGATCCCGTCGCGGTCCGACTCGTCGCGCAGGTCGCGGATCCCTTCGATCGCGCCCTCGTTGACGTCCTCGGCGATGCGCTCGACGAGCCGCGACTTGTTCTGCTGGAAGGGGAGCTCGCTGATGACGATCCGTCCCTCCTCCTCGTGGACCTCGAACTCCGCGCGGACGCGGATCCGTCCGCGCCCCGTCTTGTACGCCTTGTGGACCGCGTTCCGCCCGACGATGTTCGCGCCGGTCGGGAAGTCCGGCCCCTTGACGTGTTCCATCAGATCCTCGACGGTCGCGTCGGGGGTCTCTATCAGCTCGACGGTGGCGTCGATCACCTCGCCGAGGTTGTGGGGCGGGATGTTCGTCGACATCCCGACGGCGATACCCGACGAGCCGTTGACGAGCAGGTTCGGGAACGCCGCGGGCAGCACCTCCGGCTCCTCGAGGCGGTCGTCGTAGTTCGCCTGGAAGTCGACGGTGTCGCGCTCGATGTCCGCCATGAGCTCCTCGGCGATGGGGGCCATCCGGGCCTCCGTGTACCGCATCGCGGCCGGCGGGTCGCCGTCGACGGAGCCGAAGTTCCCCTGCCCGTCGACCAAGGGGTAGCGCATCGAGAAGTCCTGCGCCATCCGGGCGAGGGTGTCGTAGATGGCGCTGTCGCCGTGCGGGTGGTAATCGCCCATCGTCTCGCCGACGACGGAGGAAGACTTGCGGTGCGCGGAGTTGCTCGTTACGCCCGCCTCGTTCATCGCGAAGAGGATCCGGCGGTGGACGGGTTTGAGCCCGTCGCGCACGTCGGGGAGCGCGCGACCCGCGATGACGGACATCGCGTAGTCGATGTACGACTGCTCCATCTCGTCTTCGATGCGGGCGTTCGTCACCTGCGCTGCGCGGACGTCGCCGGGGTCGGCGTCGGGAGTCTCCGAGCTCATATGTCCACCCACTCCGCTTCGGTCGCGTGCTCCTTGATGAACTGCTTGCGCGGCTCGACCGCGTCACCCATCAGCACGTTGAACATGCGGTCCGCGGCGGCCGCGTCGTCGATGGTGATGCGCTTGAGCCGGCGGTTCGTCGGGTCCATCGTGGTGTCCCACAGCTGGTCGGGGTTCATCTCGCCGAGCCCCTTGAACCGCTGGACCTGCGTGGGGTTGCCGTCGCACTCCTCCTCGATGATGCGGTCGCGCTCCGCCTCGGTCATGGCGTCGTACGTCTCGCCGCGGTACCGGACGCGGTACAGCGGGGGCTGGGCCGCGTACACGTAGCCGGCCTCCAGAAGTGGCTTCATGTGCCGATAGAGGAGCGTGAGGAGCAGCGTCCGGATGTGGGCGCCGTCGACGTCGGCGTCCGTCATCAGGATGATCTTGTTGTACCGGACGTCGTCGAGGTCGAACTCCTCGCCGATGCCCGCGCCGATCGCGGTGATCAGCGCGCGGATCTCGTCGTTCTCTAGGATGCGGTCGAGGCGGTGTTTCTCGACGTTGAGGATTTTCCCCTTCAGCGGGAGGATCGCCTGGTTCTCGCGGTTCCGGCCCTGCTTGGCCGAGCCGCCCGCGGAGTCGCCCTCGACGACGAACAGCTCCGCCTCGGTCGGGTCGCGGGTCTGGCAGTCCGCCAGCTTACCGGGGAGCGCGGTCGACTCCAGCGCCGACTTGCGGCGGGTGAGCTCCTCGGCCTTCTTCGCGGCCTTCCGGGCGCGCGCTGCCTCCGCGGCCTTGTGGACGACCTTCTCGGCGGTGTCGGGGTTCTCCTCGAAGAAGGTACCGAGCTTCTCGTGGGTCGCGGACTCGACGACGCCGCGGACCTCGCTGTTGCCGAGTTTCGTCTTCGTCTGCCCCTCGAACTGCGGGTCCGGGTGTTTCACCGAGACGACCGCCGTGAGCCCCTCGCGGACGTCTTCGCCCTTGAGGTTGGCGTCGAGGTCGTTGACGAGTCCCTGTTCGTTGGCGTAGTCGTTGACGGTCCGCGTGAGGGCGGTCTTGAAGCCGGTGAGGTGGGTGCCGCCCTCGCGGGTGTTGATGTTGTTGGCGAACGCGTGGACGGAGCCCTGGAGCTCCTCGGTCGCCTGCATCGCGACCTCGACGTGGACGCCGTCGGTCTCGCCCTCGAAGTAGATGACCTCCTCGTGGATCGGCGAGCGCGTCTCGTTGAGGTACTCGACGAACTCGCGGATGCCACCGTCGTAGCGGAACGTCTCCTCGCTGTCGTCGCGGTCGTCGGCCAGGCGGATCTCGACACCGGAGTTGAGGAAGGCGAGCTCGCGGAGTCGGTTCGCGAGCGTGGAGGTCTGGAACTCCGTCGTCTCGAATATCTCCTCGTCGGGCCAGAACCGGATCTCGGTCCCGGTCGACTCGCCGGCGTTCATGTCGCGGACGCGCTCGAAGCCGTCCTCGTCGGGTTCGCCGCGCGCGAACCGGTGGCGGAAGACGCCGCCGTCACGTTTGACCTCGACCTCGAGCCGCTCGGAGAGGGCGTTGACGACGCTGACGCCGACGCCGTGGAGCCCGCCGGAGACCTGGTACGACTTGGAGTCGAACTTCCCGCCGGCGTGGAGGACCGTCAGGATGACCTCGAGCGCGGGGCGGTCGTACTCCTCATGAGTGTCGACGGGGATGCCGCGCCCGTCGTCGCTGACGGAGACGGAGCCGTCGTCGTGGATCCGTACCTCGATCTCCTCGCAGTAGCCCGCGAGGGCCTCGTCGATGGAGTTGTCGACGACCTCGTAGACGAGATGGTGGAGCCCCCGACCGTCCGTGGACCCGATGTACATCGCCGGTCGCTTACGGACGGCCTGCAGGCCTTCGAGGACCTGAATTTGGCCGGCTCCGTATTCGCTCTGCTCTGACATAGGAACTTACACTCGCTAGTCGCTGTCGGGTTATAAACCCGGCGCACGCGCGCGTGTGAGCCCCCGACGGCGACGTGTGCCTAGCTCTCCCACAGCTACAAACCGCGCCCTCGCGTACCCGTCGCCGATGCTACCGATCGCGGACTCCTTCGACCACGTTCACCGCGGCTGCGAGATCCGGTACGGGCGGGGACGAGTCGCCGACCTCGGCGCCTGGCTCGGCGATCGCGGCCTCGACGGCGCGCTCGTCGTCTGCGGCTCGAACACCGGCGCGAACAACGCCCTGATGGATCCGGTCCGAGACGGCCTCGGCGACCGACTCGTCGGCGTCTTCGACGGGACAACGCCAGACAAGCGGGTCGAGACCGCCTACGACCTCCTCGACGCGCGGGCCGAGGCGGACGCGGACGTCCTCGTCGCGGTCGGCGGCGGCGCCAGCCTCGACGTCGCGAGACAGGCGACGCTGCTCGCGGCCGACGGCCGGGATCTCGACGCCCTCCGCGGCGACGCGGAGGCCGGCGCAGACGCGCTCGGCGACCTGGCGCCTGAGAGCGGCCCCGCCCTCCCGGCTGTCGTCGTGCCGACGACATTCGCGGGCGCGGACGTCTCGACAGGCGGCTCGCTGGAGGTCCTCTCGGCCGACGAGTCGCCGACCGGACAGCCGGTGACCGTCAGCGGGAGCGGCGCGTGGCCGATCGTCGACGTGGCCGACCCGGCGCTGTTCGAGACGACGCCGGCCTCGGTGCTGGCCGGGTCGGCGATGAACGGGTTCGACAAGGGGATCGAGACGCCGTACGCCCGCGACGCCTCCCCGGTGAGCGACGCGGCCGCGGTCCACGGACTCCGCCTCCTCTCGGACGCGCTCCCCCGCGTGGCCGGCGACCGACCGGGCGGCGAGGACGCGATGGACCGCGCGGTCGTGGGGTCGCTGCTCGTCCAGCTCGACTCCAAGATCAGCGTGATCCACGCGTTCGGCCACGGGTTCGCGCGGCGATACGAGGTTCAGCAGGGCGCGATCCACGCCGTCGTCGCGCCGCACGCGCTGGCGTACCTCTTCGACGAGGTCGACGCGAGCCGGCGGGCGCTGGCCGCCGGGCTCGGGATCCGGACCGGCGGCCGCGACGACGCAGCGATCGCCGAGGATGTCGTCGCGGCCGTCGCCGAGGTCCGGAACGCGCTCGATGTCCCGAGCCGCCTCCGGGATCTCCCCGAGACCGACGAGGACGACCTCCCGGCGATCGCCGAGTTCGTCGCCGAGGACCCGCTGATGGAGCGCGCGCCGGCCGACCTCGACGCGACTCCCGAGGAGATCCTCGGCGTGTTGCGGGCGGCGTGGTAAGGCCGGGGAGACGGCCTATCCGTCGGACGACTCGGCCCCGTACGTCTCAAGCGAGGTCAACCGCCCGGCCTCGGTCTCGAACACGTCGACGAACGCGAACAGCACGTCGCCGTCAGCGTCACGGAGGCGGCCGCGGACCGCGACGCCGGGACCCGACGGATAGACGCGGTCGACCGCGTGGGTCGTGTCGGTGTTCGGCCGCCCGTCTCGCATGAACGCGACGAACCGGTCGCGTCCCTCGAACGTCCTGTCGCCGCGCCGCTGGACGAATTCGGGGTCGAGCAGCGACGCGAGCCGCTCGTACTCGCCGGCGTCGATCGCGTCGTAGTAGGCCCGGGCGAGCGCGGCGGGGTCGGCGCTTTCGCCCGCCGGATCTCCGCTATCCGCGTCGGCGTTCGCTCTGCTGTCCGCGTCGGCGTTCGCTCCGCTGTCGGGGGCGTTCGCTCCGCGCTCTGCGTCGTCCGCCTCACGCCGCGAGGGCATCGAACTCCTCGGCTGAGGTCCGGGTTCCCTTCGAGATGATCACGTCGCCGCCCCGCAGCGTGGTGTCGATGTCGTGGCCGACCAGCCACCCCTCGTCCGGGCGGCGGATCGCGAGGACGCTCGTCGAGATGTCGGTCGCGGGCACGCCGTCGGCGACGGCGGTCCCGTCGAGTTCGCTCCCCTCGACGACGACGGTCCGGGTGATTATCTCGTCGGACTCCTGGACCGCCATCTCCACGACCGGGTGGACGTCGAGGTCGCGGAGGACTCCCTCGGTGATCGCCAGCGCGGCGTCGGATATCTCCTCGGTCGCGACGCCGAGGTGGATGAGTCCCCGCAGCGACACCGGGTCGTCGGCCTCGGCCGCGGCGCGGAGCGTCCACGCCTCGAACCGCGACTGGAGCGCGTCCACCTCGATCTCGAGGTTGCTCACCTCCTCGGCCAGCTCCTCGTTGTCGAAGAGGACCGACCCGTACGCGAGGTCGACGGCGAGCTCGGAGAGGTTCTTCATCAACACGATCGAGTCGACCGCGCGCTCCAAGTCGTCGATCGCCGGCTCGGGCGCGGGCTCGGGCTCGAACGGGTCGCCGCTCAGCTCGGGGTACACGTCCTCGACGCCCGCTTCGGGCCCCCGAAGCAGAGTCACGTCGCCGGGCGCTAACCGGGTGGTCGGTCCGGGGTTGAGGATCCAGTCCTCGTCGCGCCGGACCGCGATGACGCGGACGCCGGTCTCCGATTCGAGGTCGATATCGTCCAGCGTCCGGCCGGCGTACGCGGACTCGCCCCGCACGGTCCCGCGGACGAGCGTCTCCACGCCCGCGGAGAGCGCGCCCCGCATCGCCTCGGGGAGCCCGATCTCCTCGGTGACGATCTTGGCGATGTCGCCCGCGGCGTCGGCGACCTTGTCGGCGGCCGCGATGACGCCGAGCACGGGCGCGAGCGTCTCCGCCTCGTTCGGGTTCCGCGCGGCGAGCATCAGGCTCATCCGGGCGCGCATCTGGAGCACGTCCATCCGGTGTTCCAGCTCGACGACCTCGTGCGCGACCGTCGGGCTCGCGTGGAGAACCGCCGAATAAGACAGATCGATCAACAGCTCCGCGGTGTCCTTCATCTCGACGAGCAGGTCCTTGACGCTCGTCGGCTCGTAGCGGACCGTGCGCTCGTCGAATCGTCCCATATGACTCCCTCTCCGGCACCGAGTAAAAGGCTTGTTGCGGGAATTCGAACGGTCGGAGCGGAGGAGACGACCGCCGCGTCAGAGCGCGTCGCCGGCGACGTAGCCCGGCGCATCCTCTGGCGATTCCGTGCCGTCGCCGACGGGCGCGGCGAGGTCGACGAGCGCGAGCCATCCCAGCAGCCGGGCCGCGCGGCCCCGCCACGTCGCCTCCCAGTCGGGATCGCGGGCCCTGTCGTGCCGCGGAACTCGGTCGCGGGTCGCGGCGAAGAGGTCGGGGGCGGTCAGCGGGTCGTCGGTCGAGGCCTCCCGCAGCGCCGCGAGCGCCTCGGGGCCGAACAGGACCTCCTCTCGGAGCCCCTCGCGGACGCGCTCCGGCGTCGGCTCGGCGTCGGCGCGGACGAACCCCCGAGAGGTGTCCTCGGCGAGGTTGAGCGCGCGCAGGAACGCGAGCCAGTCGTTCGCGGTCTGACGGTCGGGGAGGTCGCGTCGCCGCCGGAGGCGGGCGCAGCAGTCGTCGGCGGTACCCGGGACGAGCGGGACCGCGCGCTGGTACTCGCGGAGGGCGTCGAGGTCGGCCGGGGGTTCGGGGACGGGTTTGAGTCGCATCAGTCGGGGACGCTCGCGGCGTCAGCGGTAGCCGAACGACTCGGCGAGCAGCTCCTCGTCGGTCTCACCGACGGTGTAGACGGGGCCGTCGACGACGTCGACGGTGACCCGCGCCGGGGCGAACACGCTCTCGGGAACGTCGTAGAAGTCCCAGTCGGCGTCCTCGAACACCTCAACGAAGGGGGTGCCGTACTCCTCGCCCGCGGTCGAGACGATCTCGCCGAAGCGGTCGTCGTCGCGCGCGACCTGGAGGTGGACCTCGCCGCCGTACGCCAAGGCGTCGTTGGTCCGGCCCATCGCCTCGGTCTCGTCGCGGGTCGGGGGCGCGAGCGGCGCGGAGCCGGAGGCGTGGAGCACGTCCGTGGGCTCGTAGCCGACCTCCAACAGGCGGAAGACGGCGAGTTCAGCGGCGCGGGCCGCGGTGGTGACGGAGCCCGCAGTCGAGCCGGTGGCGAACGTCGGGAGGAACACGCCGTCGGTGTCGACCTCAGCCAGCTCGGCGACCTGTTCGGCGACCTCCTCGTCGGGGAGCGCCGTCGACTCGACCGCCAGCGTGGCGAACTCGGAGGAGTCGTAGTAGCCGACGCGCTCGAACTCGGTCTCGCGGCCGACGAGCGCGCGGGCGGGGCCGGAACCCAGCCCCTCGAAGCCGCCCTCGGTCGTCAGCTCCCAGCCGGCCTTCTGCGAGCAGAGCAGCGCGACCGCGGGGTGGTCCGTCGACAGCTCGACGTACTGGCGCGGCGCGCCGGCGAGCCGGCCCATTCGCGTCTGGAGGTTCGCGAGCCCGGCGGTCTGGATCTCCGCGAGCAGGAGTCCCGCCTCGACGCCGCCGGCCGCGTCGACGCCGAAGTCGACGACGGTGGCGCCGTTGTCCAGCTCGTAGCCGACGACATCCAGCTCGCCGGCGAAGTCGAGCGCCTCGTCGACCAGCTCGATCGCAGTCCGATTGATGCTTTCCATAAACGAGCGTACTCGCTCCCCGTTTAAGGGGTTTGGCTGTTCGGCTCGGGGCGTCGCAAGAGATCCGGTGGACGTTACTTATAAACAACCGAGGCGGTGGCGCGTGCCTCCGAACGCCCGCAGGGCGTGAGGAGCACGCGCGAGGGAGTCGCTCGCCCGCGGCGAGCGACGCGGCTGGGGAGGTGTGAGGCTGCGGTGCTGCGCGTTCCCGCGAGCGAAGCGAGCGGGAGCACGGAAGTCGCAGCCCGCGCAGCAAAGCGAGCAGGAACGTCTTCCGGTGGGGCTTTGCCGGTGTCCGTCGCCGGTCCACCAGCGACTATTTAGAATTGAGCGAGCGCGATTTCGGGAGCGTTCGACCGAAATGCTTCGTGAGCCGGATATAAGCGAGCGTTCCGAGTCGTCACCAGAAGCCGTCGGAGTCGCTCGGGCCGCCGGCCTCGCCGGGGCCGCTCGGACCGCGGGGCCCGCTCGGTCTCGGATCGGGGTTGATCTCGACGGGGGCAGACTCAGCCCGCGGGTCGATCTCGCGCCCCTCGTCGTAGCGGACGAACGAGAGGTAGAACGCCTCGCCGCAGCCGACGCCCTCGGCG
Source organism: Halorubrum sp. C191 (assembly GCF_002727095.1). Taxonomy (NCBI): domain Archaea; kingdom Methanobacteriati; phylum Methanobacteriota; class Halobacteria; order Halobacteriales; family Haloferacaceae; genus Halorubrum; species Halorubrum sp. C191. The sequence continues at coordinate 76,087 of NZ_NHNZ01000101.1, forward strand.
TCCGGCTCGCGGTACGGCTCGTCGCCGCCGACGTCGGTGCCGCGCACGCCGTCGTGCGGGTCCCACTCGACGCCGTCGCTCTCGCCGCAGACGAACCGGACGCCGTCGGCGTCGGCGGTGTCGCCGTCTTCGGTCGCCTCGTCGGCGTCGAACGGCTCGGTCGGCGCGACGTACGTCCACCCCTCCAGCGGGTACGGCGTCACCGACTTGTCCGCGAGGTACCCCTCGCGTTCGAGCGCGACGAGCGTCCCGCAGTGGGGACAGTAGTACGTGACCGGGTAGCTCATACGTCTCGTAGGGGACCCGTTTATAAACAGCCGTCGCCGCCGCGTCAGCTATTTGATCGCTCGGGCCGACGATTCGACATCTCATCCGATACCACTCCTGACAGCTCGGACGCATCGGACGACTCGTCCGGCCCCGTTACCCGCCGCCGGCTCCTCTACGGCGTCGCGGGCGGCGTCGGTCTCCTCGGGGGCGGCGGACTGTACGTCGCCAACGCGCTCGACGGCGACTTCGGCGGGTACGAGGCGCCCGAGTCACAGCCGATGGTCTCCACCCGACGGCGGCTCGACGCCGACGAGCCGACGACGCGCTCGGGGTCGTGGGAGTTCGGCGGCAGCGACGCGGTGGTCCTGTACGTCCACGGCCTCGGCGCGGACGCAGAGTCGGCCCGCGATCAGGCGTACGCGGCGCGATTGGGGCTGGCGGCGGCGTCGGACTCGGCGGGCGGCGACGACGCGGCGGCGAGCGTCCCGCCCGTGATCGGCTACTCGTGGTCGTCGAACGACGACTGGGGACCGGCGAAGCGCACCGCCGACGCCAACGCCGCCCCGCTCGCCGACTGGCTGACGGCGTGGGCGGACGAGGACGGCCGTCCGGTCCACCTGTTCGCGCACTCGCTCGGCGCTCGCGTGACCGGAGCGGCGCTGCGCGAACTCGCGGACAGGGGGCGGACGGACGCCCTCGCGTCGGTGTCGCTGTTCGGCGGGGCGATCCCGCACGACAGCGTCGGGACCGACGGGGCGTACGGGGCGGCAATTGGGGCGCTCGACGCGCCCCTCTACAACTTCCACAGCCGGAACGACCGCGTCCTCGGGTGGGTGTACCGCGCCTCCGACCGGACCCGGGCGGTCGGCCACGGCGGGCTGTCCGGCGCCGCGACCGCGCCGGACGGCTACGCCGACATCGACGTCAGCGATCTGGTGGCGGACCACTACTCGTACCTCGAACCGGACGCGGGCTGTCTGTCGCGCGCGATCGGCCGGATCGGGTTCGAGTAGTGCGACGGCGCACTCCGGGGCGCCTCGCCGCCGACTCGCCCCCGGAACCCCTTTTACCGGCGCGGTCGACCCTTCGGGCATGATCGACGAGACCGTCGCCGAGATCCGGGCGATGCGGACCCACAGCACGTCCGCGGTGGCCGTGAAGGCGACGCGGTCGCTCGCGGACCTGTTAGACCGGGAGTACGTGACCGTCGACGAGTTCGAGCGCGACCTCGAACACAACGCGGGCGTGCTGCGCCGGTCGAACCCCTCCCACGCCGCGCTCCACAACGCGATGCGCGAGGTCGAGCGATCCATCGTCGGCGAGGCGACGAGCGTCGAGGGCGCGAAGCAGCTGTTGGAGGACGTGATCGCCCGCGTCGTCGACGACATCGAGACGGCGAAGGGCGAGGCGGCCGCCAACGCGGCCGAGCACATCGAGGACGGCGACACGCTGCTCGTCCACGACTACTCCACGACGGTGCTGGAGGCGATCGAGAACGCCGCGCGCGACGGGGCGCACCTGACCGTCTACGTCACCGAGGCGCGCCCGCGGACGCTCGGCCGCAAGACCGCGCGGATTCTCGCCGGGGTGTCCCGCGTCGACGTCCGCATGGTCGTCGACAGCGCGATGGGGTACGCGCTCCGCGACTGCGACCGCGTCCTGCTCGGTATCACCTGTATTACCGGGGGAACCTACTACAACCGGATCGGCACGTTCCCCCTCGTCGTCACGGCGCGCGAGCTCGGCGTCCCAGTCACCGCGGTCGGCTCGGGCGCGAAGACGATCGAGGAGTTCCGGTTCGAGAACGAGTTCCGCGACGCCGTCGAGGTGATGCGCGAACCCGTCGAGGACGTCGAGATCGAGAACCCGAGCTACGACGCCACCCCGATCGGGATGATCGACACCGTGATCACCGACGACGGCGTCCGGGACTGAGGGCCCGACGAGGCGAGAAGACGAGCGCTGCCGGCGAACCCCGTCGAGCGGACAAAAGCGCTTTGTGTGTGTACCGTGTTAACAGGCGTAATGAGCGTTCGTACGGGTTCGACGACGGTGTTTCAGATCCCCGATCAGGGGGTGACGGCGGCGGGGTGTTCGAGCGGCTGGTGCGACCTGTGGGCGGTCGCGACCGATCCGGGCGTGCTGACGGCGGTCGCGATCGTCGGTCTCGCCGCGCTGGTCGCGTTCGCGTACGTCCGGGACGCCGAGGCGGCCTGTCACCGCGAGCGACGCCGCGTCCTCGACGAGCGGGACGCGTTCGAGTCGTTCGCCGACCGCGTGGCCGACATCGACACCATCTCGGCCGCGACGGACTCGACGCCGTCCGGCGTGCCGGCCGGCTCGCTCCGCGGAATGGGCGCTCCCGGCGACGGGGCGCGCGGCCCCGGCGGCGGATCGCCCGGGAGCAGCGTCAGCCTCAGACGGGTGATGGCCGCGTACGACGACACCGTGCTGTCGCTCCCCCACTACCGGGCCGAGTACGACGAGACGCCCGCGGAGAGCCTGGCGGCCGAACTCGGTCCGGACGCCGTGACCGCGCTGGCGTCGGACGGGGGGCTCTCGGGCGCCGCGCAGTCGGCGCTCGTCGACCGGAGCCGCCGCGCCGTCGACGCACGCGAACGCCTCGCCGACGCGATCGACGAAGAGATCGACGCGATCGGCGACAGGGAGTCAGCGCTGTCGGCGATCGACCGCCGTCGCCGCCGGCTGCTCGGTCACTTAGACGGGGTCCGACCCGGCTGCGAGGCCGAGGCCGCCGTCGACGTCTGGAGCCGGCTGACGGAACTCGAAGGGGAGTGCGACGACCTCGCCGCCGACCGACAGCGCTCGTTAGACGATCCCCCGTTGACGCCGCGCACGCCGCTCGACGCCGACCGCGAACGGCCGTTTTACGCCTACCTCTACGGCCCGACCGACGGGCCGCGGTACCCGGTGTTGGCCCAGATCGCGGAGGTCGCAGACCGGATCCGCGCCGATAAGGACCGCGTCGGGGGACGAATCGCCCGCGGCCGCTGACTCTCCCGGGCGCCCCGGACCGGCGGAAACTCCAAACTACCGGATTGTTTATGAAGGTAGGGCGGGTCTGGGG
>NZ_NHNZ01000110.1:0-85225 GCF_002727095.1 Halorubrum sp. C191
CCCCCGCCGACGCCGACGCCAACGCGTACGTCGACCTCGTCGAGGCGATCGCGGAGCGCGGCGTCGACGCCTGCGTCTCGGTCAAATCGAGCCAGATCGGCCTCGACATCGCCGACGACGTCTTCGAAGAGAACCTGGCGCGCATCGTCGAGGCGGCTAACCCGCCGTCCGCGACCGGGCCGGACGGGACGGGCACCTTCGTCTGGATCGACATGGAGGACCACGAGACCACCGACGTGACGCTCGACGCGTTCGAACGGCACGCCGTCGAGACGGACGGCAACGTCGGCGTCTGCGTGCAGGCGAACTTGAAGCGGACCCGCGAGGACCTCGAACGGCTCGCCGACCTCCCGGGAAAGGTCCGACTCGTCAAGGGCGCGTACGACGAGCCGGCCGAGATCTCCTACAAGAAGAAGGCGCGCGTCGACGAGTCGTACCGCGACTGCCTCGCATACATGTTCGAGGCGTTCGACGACGGCGTCGCCGTCGGGAGCCACGACCCCGCGATGATCGACTACGCGAAGCAGCTGTACGCCGACCACGGGACCCCCTACGAGGTCCAGATGCTGACCGGCGTCCGGGAGTCGGCGCAGTTCGAACTCGCGGCCGAAGACGACGTGAAAGTCTACCAGTACATCCCGTACGGCTCCAAGTGGTTCTCCTACTTCTACCGGCGGATCCGGGAGCGCAAGTCGAACGCCCTGTTCGCGCTGCGCGCGATCGTCGGGAACTGAACGAACCGGGGCAAAGACCGGCGATCGGGCGCTACGATTTATCAATCGGCGTGTAATTTTTCCGTCCGCCGTTTATCAGCGATTGAACGACCGACGACGGACGCCTCCAAATTCCCGGCCGCTCGGTAATAAATGGTCGCTAGCAGATCGGCGGCAAACAGTTCCAAGGCCCCAGTCGCGAGGACGGCGCACGCTCGCTGCGGTCCTCAGTCGCTCGCTTCGCTCGCTCCTTGCGGTCCTTACGTCACCTGCGCCGTCCTCGCGACTGCCCCTTCGAGTCCCTACCCGACCGCGACCGCACGGCGCCTCACGCCTCCCCAACCTCGTCAGTCGCCGTCGCTTCGCTCCGGCGACTGACTCCCTCGCGCGTGCTGACTCGCGGCCGCCGATAGCGGCCGCTCGCAGGCGCGCGCCACCGCCTTCATTCATAACCAATCGGCGCTGTCGCTCGCGGATATTTAAATACCGTACCGCGCTCGACGCGCTGTAACACTCGCTCCGCAGTCGACACTGCCGTTCACGGGTCCAGTAGCTTCGACTCCGCCTTCCGCAGGTGTTCGAGCAGCGTCGTCTTCGAGACCTCCATGTCGTCGGCGAGCTCGCGCGTCGACGCCTCTCGGGGCCACTCGTAGTAGCCCGCTTCGCGGGCGTGTTCGTACACCTTCCGCTGTGTCGTGGTCAGCGTGTCGAGCCGCTGCTCGCGGGGGGTCCGCCCGGCGTGACCCGACGACGACATCGACTCCACCGTCACCTCCGCGCCGGCCGCCTCCTGAACCGCGTCGAGCGACTCCCGGATCTCGGTGCGCTCGCCGACGAAACACACCTGCCACTCCTCCCGTCCGCCCTCGATCCGGACCGGCGCGCTGTGGACGAAGCCGTGTTCCAAAAGCGTCGGACACACCATGTCGCCCGGGTCGTACTCCAGGAAGAACTCGCGGACGACGTTGCCCGGGGCGTCCCGAGCGCGCCCGAACCGCTCCTGTAGCTCCAAGAGGTTCCCCGCGCGGTCGGACTCGCGGATCGCGTCGAGCAACGCTTCGACCTCCTCGTTCGTGTCTCCGAACGCCGTGAACAGGCCGTTCACCGTGTTCGGCGCGTCGCTTTCGGCCATCGGTGAGTTGTAGATCGCGTGTGCGAGGACGCCGCCGCCGGTCTTTTTCGTCGCCTCGATCGCCCAGCAGTTCGGATGCCAGAGGTCGAGCGTGAGCCGGGTTCCGGCCCACTCGCTCGCCCCTTCTGGTTCGGTTGTCGCCATTGGTACCGCATGTTTGGCACTACATCACAAAGACCTTACCGACCATGGTAGGGTGGGTTATTTGGACGTGCCGACCGGATGTCTCGAACATGGCGCAGCCCTACCAGCACTACATCGACGGCGAGTGGGTCGACGGCGACGGGTCCGAGACCTTCGAGAGCGAGAACCCCGCGACCGGAGAGACGCTCGGAGAGTTCCGTCAGGGGACCCCCGAGGACGTCGACCGCGCGGCCGACGCAGCGGACGCGGCGTTCGAGGAGTGGCGCGAGCTCTCGCGGATCCAGCGCGCGGAGTACCTCTGGGACGTGTACCACGAGCTCCGCGACCGGACCGACGAGCTCGGGGAGATCGTCACCAAGGAGTGCGGGAAAGAGATCAGCGAGGGGAAAGCGGACGTGGTCGAGGCCGCGCACATGGTCGAGTGGGCCGCTGGCGACGCCCGGCATCCAAAGGGAGACATCGTCCCCTCGGAGATCCCCTCGAAGGACGCGTACATGCGACGGAAACCGCGCGGCGTCACCGGCTGTATCACGCCGTGGAACTTCCCGGTCGCGATCCCCTACTGGCACATGGCCATTGCGCTGGTCGAGGGGAACACCGTCGTGTTCAAGCCGGCCGAGCAGACGCCGTGGTGCGCGCAGATCATCGCAGAGATGTTCGACGACGCCGGCATCCCCGACGGCGTGTTCAACATGGTACAGGGGTTCGGCGACGCGGGCAACGCGATCGTCGAGAACGACGACGTCGACACCGTCATCTTCACCGGTTCGGCCGAGGTCGGCCACCTCATCCAAGAGAAGCTCGGCGGCGTCGCCGGCAAGCGCGCCGCCTGCGAGATGGGCGGCAAGAACGGGATCGTGGTCACCGAGGAGGCGGACCTCGACGTCGCGGTCCACTCCGCGGTGATGTCCTCGTTCAAGACGACCGGTCAGCGCTGCGTCTCCTCCGAGCGCCTGATCGTCCACACGGACGTGTACGACGAGTTCAAGGAGCGGTTCGTCGAGGTCGCGGAGTCGGTCGCGGTCGGTGACCCCCTCGACGAGGACACCTTCATGGGGCCGCTCATCGAGGAGGAACACCGCGAGAAGGTCACCCGAAACAACGAGGCGGCCCGCGAGGAGGGCGTGAACGTGCTCGTCGACCGGACCGAGCTCGACGACGAGGAGATCCCAGACGGCCACGAGGACGGCTACTGGGTCGGTCCGTTCGTCTACGAGGCCGACGCCCACGCCGACCTGACGTGTACTCACGAGGAGGTGTTCGGACCCCACGTCGCGCTCATGGAGTACGACGGCGACATCGAGGAGGCCGTCGAGATCCAGAACGACACCGACTACGGGCTGGCTGGCGCGATCATCTCCGAGGACTACCGACAGATCAACTACTACCGCGACCGCGCCGAGCTGGGGCTGGCGTACGGCAACCTCCCGTGCATCGGCGCCGAGGTCCAGCTCCCCTTCGGCGGCGTGAAGAAGTCCGGCAACGGCTACCCCTCCGCCCGGGAGGCGATCGAGGCCGTCACCGACCGCACCGCATGGACCCTGAACAACTCGAAGGAGATCGAGATGGCGCAGGGCCTCTCGGCGGACATCAAGACGAAAGACGACTGATCCGTCCGGAATGACGCCCGGTGACGGGCGTCCGAACGCTTCTCACCCTGTTACGCCGCGAACCGCCGCGACCGTCTCTTCCGCCGTCTCCGCCGCCGCGAGCGCGCCGCGCGCCGCGAGCCGCTCGCGCGGGCGCCCGACCGGTTGCGGCTCGGAGACGGTCTCGATCAGCTCGGCCTCCCGCAGGAGCCGTTTTATCCGCGTGAACGTCGAGGGGCTCCCGAGACCCGCGTCCTCGCAGGCCCGCCGGAGGGTGCGGTCGAGGGCGCCTTCGCGGGCGCCCACCGCGTAGGCGCGGACGCGGGTCTCCTCGGAGTCTGGACCCGCGGCTCCGCGCGAATCGGCGCCGACCTCGGCATCGAGCGCGCGGAGCACCGCCGCGGCGACCGATTCGTCACACCGCGTCGCGAACCCCTCGTACACCCGCCGTCGGCTCGGCGTCCGGAGCCGGTACGGCTCGGCCGCCGCGAACCGCGGCGCGTACCGCTCGCGGAGCGTGGCGTCGTCGCCGATCCGGTGCCACCGACTCACCGCTCCGGTCGTCTCCTCGCTCGTCTCCCCGCCCGCCCCGTCGCGTTCGCTTCCGATCAGCGCGAACCCCGTCTCCGCTCCCACCAGCACGGGGTTCGGCTGCGGCGTGTCGAGGACCCGGAGGTCGATCGCGTCGGCGTCGAGGAGCGCCGCGAGCCGGCTCGCAGGCCGGAACCCGGCGGTCATGGCGTCGACCGCGGGCTCGCCTGCGAACACGTTCAGCGGCGGGAGACCGGACGGGTCGCGGTCTCCCTCCCCGCCGTCCCCGTGCGCCTCACCGGCAAGCTCCGCGACGCTCGGCTCGACGAGCACCGGGGCGGCCTCCCGGTACGCCTCGACGACCGCGCGGAGCAGTCGCGGTCCGGGGTCGACGAGGATCGGGTCGGAGAGCGCGCCCAGCGGGAGCGGATCCGGGGTCGAGGGGAGCGCGGGTCCGGTCGCCATCGACCCGTCCTACGGTCGCGACGGATTAAGGGTGCGGGGCGCGACAAGCGCACGGGACGCGCACGGAACTGCGGGATCGTGACGTGCCGGCTCGCGCGCCTTTTTCACCCGGCGGCCGGAACGCGAACGCGTGCCACCGCTCGACCTGTCGATCGGGCTCGGAACGTCCGGGCTCGACGACCCCGAGACCTGTACCGACACCGTCGCCGCGGCGCTGGACGCCGGCTACCGTCACGTCGACACCGCGCAGATGTACGACAACGAGGCGGCGGTCGGCGAGGGGATCGCCGCGAGCGACGTCGATCGCGACGACGTGGTCGTCGCGACGAAGGTCCACCCCGAGAACCTCGCGCCCGACGACGTCCGCGAGACGGCGCGGGCGAGCCTGGATCGGCTCGGCCTCGACCGCGTCGACCTCCTGTACGTCCACTGGCCGATCCGAGCGTACGACGCGGAGACCACGCTGCCCGCGTTCGACGAACTCCGTGATGAGGGGGTGACCGACCACGTCGGCGTCTCGAACTTCACGCCCGATCTGCTGCGCGAGGCCCGCGAGATCCTCGACGCGCCGATCGCGGCCCACCAAGTCGAGTGTCACCCGCGGTTCCGGCAGCCGGAACTGCGCGCCCTCGCCGACGAGTTCGACCACCGGCTCGTGGGCTACTCCCCGCTCGGCCGCGGGGAGATCCTCGATGATCCGGCGATCCTCGAAATCGCCGAGCGAAACGACCTCTCGCCGGCGGTCGTCGCGCTCGCGTGGGCGCTCGATCGCGGGATCGTGCCGATCCCGAAGGGGCGAGGCGACCACCTGCGGGAGAACCTGCGCGCAGTCGACGTCGACCTGCCCGACGAGGACCTCGATGAAATCGATGCGCTCGATCTGGGGGAACGTCAGATCGACCCCGACGACGCGGCGTGGAACCGCTGACGGGGCGGCCGGCTGACACCGCGATCAGACCGCGTCGAGCCGCGCCCGCAGCTCGGCGTCCGCCCGATCGACCAAGGCATCGAGGGGCTCGTCGAGGTACGGTACCCACTGATCGATGAATCCCGAGCGTCCGAGCATTCTGACGACCTCGTAGACGGGGCGCCGCCGTTCGAACCCCTCGGGAAGCCCCCCGGCGCGCTCGCGGTATCCCTCGCGGAGGGCCGCGGCGAACCGTTCCGAGCCGGTCGAGTCGAACCCGTTGAGCAGCTGGTCCTCCGCGCGCACCAGGTCCCGAGCCGGGTCGCCGACGTGGGACAGCTCCCAGTCGATCGCCGCGACGCCCGGGCCGTCGGTAGCGTCCGCCCCGTCCCCTTCGGCCGTCACGAAGAGGTTCGGCTTCGTGATGTCGCCGTGGAGCAGCGCCGCCGGCGCGCCGTCGAGCAGGTCCCGGTTCGCGCGCACGCAGTCGACGACGGCGTCGTAGTGGTCGGCGAGCCGCTCCGAGGTGCCGATCTCGCGCGTCCGCTCGACCGTCGCGAGCAGCACGTCCGTCCACGGTGCGAACTCGATCGCGAGTCCGGTCTGCGCGTCGGGTCCCGCGGTCGCCGCTCCTTCCGCCGCGCTCCCGCGCTCCGTCCCCGCGCCGACGATCTCCCCGTGGCTCGCGAACCGGTCGGCGTGGAGCGCGGCGAGCGCGCCCCCGACGCGGCGGAGCAGTCGCTCGCGCTCGTCGTCGCTCGCGGCCTCGTAGGCCTCCAGCAGCCCGCGGCCGGGGGCCGGCGCCGTCGCGAGGTACGCCGGGTCCCCGTCCGGATCGGCCGCCAGCACCTCGGGGACCGGGAGGAGGCCGTGCGCTCCGACGTATCGGAGCACGGCGCGCTCCCGGGTGAGCCGGTGGCTCTCGTCGGCGAGCGCGACTTTGAGGAATGCCCAGGAGCCGTCCGCGAAGGCGACGCCGACCGTCTCGTTGGCGCCGTTCCAAGAGGGGCCGACGCCGGTCAGCCGGTCGACCTCGCGGTCCGGAAACGCCGCGGCGAGCGCGCGGTCGATCGGTTCCGATCCGGGCCCGTCCATGCGTGCTCGTCCGAGTCGGCCGATGTTAAGATTGTTGTCAGGGCTGGTCTAAAGCGAGCAAGAACCACGGTAGCACGCTTCAGAACTCCGAAACGAGATAATTACCAACAACCTCATACGTGTTGGCGAATCAGACTAATCTAGTGAACGACGGGTCATCCGAGGGGCGTATCGCGTTCGAGGTCGACGGGACGACGCTCACCGTCCGAGACGTGATCGAGGGCGAGGAGCTGCGGCTCGGCGTCGACCGCGAGCCGGATCTCCGCCCGGCGCTGCCTGCGCTGTTCCCCTCTCCGGTGGACCGCGCGGTCAGCTTCGAAGCGGAATCGCTGGTGCTACTCGACTACGCGTCGATCGTCTTCCGGGACGTTAACGGTGACCACGTCGCCAGACACAACGATTCGATAGAGCTCGAACGCGGCTCGTACTGTATCGAAGTGAACGGGGTGACGAAGGTACTCATCCGCGTGACGGACGTTGAGGTCTCGGCGACCAGTGGCGGAGGTCCCGACCCGGTTACTATCTCGTTCGACCGCCCCCGGACCGTCTCGGTCGGTGCGCGCTCGTTCCACACGCGCCCCGAGGCGACGATCACCGTCCCCGACGACCCGGCAGCGCTGACCGAGGCCGTGTCGCTGCTCGGGTCGTCAGTCAAAGAATTCACCCCGGAGCGGTCGTGGCCGACGTTGCGCGGCTATCCGCCTCGGATCGAGCCCGGCGACTCCCTCGACGTCCCGAGCCCGCTGTCGGTACCCGACACGGGCGTCGAGGTCGTCGTCCGACCGACGTACGCCGACGTGTACCGCCTCTCGACGCTGTCGTACTACCTCGGGGCTCGAATGGTGACGGGCGACGCCCCGGCGATCCGACTGGACACGGGGTACGAGGAACGGCTCCCGACGGAGGGGGAAGCCCTCGGGGAACGGGTCACGGAACTGTTCCGAACGTGGTTCTTCCTCGACACGCTCGCGCGGACGGAGGGGTACGTCCCGTCGGACCGGTACGAGTACGACGCGGTCGGTCCCGATCTCCCGTTTTACCCTCCGAACCTCGCCGACCGATCCATGAGCGAGCGGCTGATGGAGTACCTAGAGGTCGATCCCGAGACGGTCGAACCTCATCTGCCGGCGTGGCCGACCGAGGCCGTCCTCCGGCCGGTTCCCGCGTCCGCGGAACTGCTGCCGCACCTCGCTCACGTCCTCGCGCCGGTCCGCGTCCGGGGCGACGCCGGTTCCTCCGCGTCGGACGCGCCAGTGGGGATTGCGACATCGCCTCAGGCGTCAGCGGATCTGTCCGCCTTTGGCCCTTCGAACACCTCATCGGGACCGGGAAAGACGGCTCCCTCTCGTTCGAGTCGGGTTCCGTCTCCGGACGCGGACCCGATTCCTGCGGGCGCATCCGTGATATCCCCCGACGCGTACGAGAACCGACTTCGGAGACAGATCCCAGAGCGCGGCACCCTCTCGGTCGTGTTCCTCTTCGAGGACGAGGAACGCGCCCGATCCCTTCGGGGGTCGATGGTCGAACCTGCGGAACTCGATGGTATCGGGTCGTTGGACGTGATCGGTTCGCCGTCTCGCGACGCGGTCGTCGAGACGCTGTCCGACCCCGAACTCGACATCGTACTCTGCGGGGCTTCGGTAACCGCCGGCGCCGTGGGACCCGACGGTTCCATTCCTCTCGACGGGAGGACCGAGGCACCGAAACTGACCGTGTTCGAAGGCACGAGGGACACCGCCGCCGGCATCGACGCCGTCGAGCGCGGCGGGTCGAGCGCGATTCACCTCAGCGACGTCGTGTCCCCGGAGCGGCTCCGGACCATGATCGGCTTGATCGCGGCCGGATCCCCGCTCAGAGTGGCGACTCGACTGAGTCTCCGCGACGGACCTGTGACCGCTCGACACGTCGGTGACCCGGGGACCGCGATCGCCGTCGACCGCGGACTTACGACCCAGCTGTATTCCTGCCGATCACAGGCGAACGACACCTATCGCGTGGGCTGTTGGTCGTTCCTCTCGACCGAAGTGTTGATCGGGAGCGAGTACCGGTTCACCGGGGTTTTCAGCGACCGGAAATCGATCCTGAACGGAACGGGCGTGAAAGCCGGGATCACTGACGCTTCGGGGATTCTCGATATCCACAGCGACAAGTCACCCGTCCTCGAGTTCTCGGACGAACTCGTCCTCTGGAGCGACGATCTCTCCGCGGATGAGATCGCAGCGATGGCCCGAAGCCGACGGTCAGACGTCAGCTCAACCGAAGCCGCGTGCGAAGCGGGTAGAGAGGAGTGAATGGCCGCACTCTCGGGACCTCGTTTCCGTCGACATCTTTTATTCTCCGGACGACGAACCGCCGCGTATGCCCCAGATACACCTCGACGAGGAGACGGTCGAGCGGCTGGACGCGCTCCGGGTCGACGACGAGGAGTACGACGAGATCGTCAGCGAGCTCATCAGCATCTACGAGGCGGAGGAGCTCACCCTGTTCCGCGGTAGCGACGTGGAGTAACGAGCCGGGGCGAGCGTCCGCCCGCCGGTCGGACGGCGACCGCCGGCTACTCTTGGTACGCGACGCGGACCTGTTCCCACTTGCCGACTTCTTCGAGGTGCGCCTGTAGCTCGTCGGCGTACTCCTGAACGAGCCGCTCGGCGGCCTCCAGCTCCTCGTCCGAGGGACCGCCGGATCCGCCCCCGCCGCCGAGCCCGAGTGCGCCCTTAATCGAGTCGACCACGCCCCCGCCGGACCCGCCGGAGTCGCCGCCGGGAGCGCCGCCCATCCCCGCCATCTGCGACCGGAGGTTCTCCAGTTCCGGCATGATCGCGGGGAGGTTCGACGTGTCCGCGACGACGCGGGCGGCGTCGGGGTCGTCGGCGTTCTCGATCTCCAGATCGGTGGCCGTCATGATCAGGCCCCACTCCTGGCTGGAGAAGCGCGACGCGGCGACGCGCTCGTTGAACTGGTTGTCGACGGTCATCCGCTCGCCGACGATGGCGTCGGTCCACTCGCTCATGCGACTCCGTTCGCCGGTCGCGGTGAAAAGTCCGTCCCCCTCGCGTCAGGGTGCGGACGCCGACGGGGCGCGCTCACGACCGCCGGAGATCGTCGAACGCGGCGCCCGCGAGTCCGGGTCCCAACGGCACGGCGACCGCGCCCTCTGCGACCGGAGAGGGATCGGGGGCGAGGTCCTCGTCGAGCAGCGTCCCGGTCGCGAGCCCGCAGGGCGACACCTCGGGGACCGCGGCCGCCACGTGGACGGCGGCCGTCCGCGCGACGACCGCGTCGATCGTGGTGGTGACCACCGGGTCGACGCCGGCCGACCGCGCCCGTAGCGCGGCCGCCAGCGCGCGGTCGGGGCCGCCGAGCGCCATCGGCTTGAGGACGACCGCGTCGGCGGCGTCCGCTTCGAGGACGGCGTCGACCCCGTGGACCGCGACCGACTCGTCGGCGGCGATCGGGACCCGCTCGCCGCCACCGTCGCGGCGAAGTTCCGCCAGCCCGCCGAGGTCGTCCGCCGGGAGCGGCTGCTCGACGTACGCGAGGTCGAACGCCGCCAGCGCGCCGAGCGCGTGACGCGCCGTCTCCCGGTCCCACGCTCCGTTCGCGTCGGCCCGGAGCGCGACCCGGTCGCCGACCGCGTCGCGGACCGCGCGGAGGCGCTCGACGTCGGCGTCGACGTCGCGGGCGCCGACCTTCAGCTTCAGGCAGTCGAACCCCTCCTCGACCGCACGCGTCGCCTCGGCGGCGGTCTCCGCCGGCCCGCCGTCCCCGACGGTCGCGTTGACCGGGACGGCGTCAGCGGGCGTCGCGGTCACGCCGGCCTCGACGGCGAGTTGCTCCGCGAGCGGCCGTCCCGCGTCGCGAGCTGCGGCGTCGGCGAGCGCGAGCGAGACGCCGTGTCGCGCGGCTGGCGTCGATTCCGCGTCCGGCACTCCCGGGACCGGTTCGGACATGTTCCCGGCTTCGAGGTCGCCGAGCGCCGCCGCGCAGGCGTCGCGCGACTCCGTCCACCCTGGGAGCGGAGTCGCCTCGCCGAGGCCGACCGCGCCTGACTCGTCGCCGCCGCGTCTAGCCGTGATCACGAACCCTTCCCGGCGACGGATCTCGCCGCGTGCGGTTCCGAGCGGTCGGGTCAGGTCGAGCGCGAATGGGCGGTGGCGCACGACCGTGACCGAGGCCTCGCCGCGAGGGTCGTCGTCGGTCACACCGCCAACCCGACGGCGAACGCGACGGCGTACGCCGCGAGCAGTTTGCCGGTCGACTCTAACGCGGGGTTGAGCGCCTCGCCCGAGGTCTCGGTGAGCACCGTCCGCGCGACGGTCGCCGCGAGCGGGAGAGTGACGAGCGGGAGCAGCGTCGCGAGCCCGTCGCCGCGCGCGGCGAACCAGACGGGGACGAGGTACGCGACGGCGAGCAGCGCGAGGTACTCGGCGCGAGCGAACCGGTAGCCGAACCGGACGGCGAGGGTGCGCTTGCCCGTCGAGGCGTCCTCCTCGCGGTCGCGGAGGTTGTTGACGACGAGGATGTTTGTCGACAGCGCGGCGATCGGGAGGCTCGCGACCACCGCCGCGAGCGCGACGGTGCCCTTCGGGGGCCCCGCCGGGAACCACCCTGCGAGCAGCGCGGCGGCCTGAACGTAGTAGGTCCCCGTCACCGCGATCACGCCGAAGAAGACGAACACGAAGAGGTCGCCGAGCCCGTGGTAGCCGAGGGGGTACGGCCCGCCGGTGTAGGCGATCCCGGCCGCCACGGAGGCGAGCCCGATCACGAGGATGGGGACGCCGCCGACGGCGACGAGGTAGGTCCCCACGAGGATCGCGGCCGCGAAGGTGAGCCACATCGCCCGCTTCACCTCGGCGGGCTCGATGAGGCCGCTGGCGACGACGCGCGTGAACCCCTCGCGGTCGTCGGTGTCCGCCCCTTGGATCGCGTCGTAGTAGTCGTTCGCGAAGTTCGTGCCGACCTGGATCAGCGCCGCGCCGACGAGCGCCGCGAGCGCGGGCAGCGGGGCGAACACCCCGTCGGCGAGCGCGAGCCCGACGCCGACGATCACCGGCGCGGCCGCGGCAGGGAGCGTCTGCGGCCGAGCGGCGATAACCCACGCGCGCCGACGGGTCACCTCGGTACTCATTGCCGCCGATTGGCGCGTGGCGTCCCTTAAGCTTGCTATCGCGGATCCCTGCGGACCGGCCCGAACCGGTCGCGGCGAACGGTACCGAGTGGCGTACACCTATGCCTCGCGGGTGCGAGCCCTTCGCCATGGCCCGCGTTCCCTACGCAGAGGCGTCTGACGTGCCGGACGAGTACGGGGAGCTCTCGGGGTCGTCGCTTCAGGGGAACCGCTTCACGTGTGCCGGTCGCTCGGCAACAACCCCGCGGTGCTCGCCGGCCTCTGGTCGTTCCCCGAGTCGCTGTGGACCGACAGCCGGCTCACCGAACGGGAGCGTGAACTGGTCATCTTGGCGGTATCGAGCGAGATCGGCAACCGGTACGAGTAGCACCAACGCGGTACCATCGCCCGCGGGGTCGGGACCGACGACGAAGCGATCGTCGACATCGCCGCGGTCGCCGAGGGTACGACACGCTCGGCGGCGTCATCGACGCGTTCGACCCCGAACTGGAGTCGGGGAGCGAGTTCAACGGGTGGGACCCGCGCTAGCTCCGCGGCCGCAGGCCGCCCGGCACCGGGGCCACGGCACCGGACGGCTCGCGACCGATCGCCCGGTCTCGGCGACCGACAGGTTCGACAGGGACCGGCCCGTAACGCCTGTATGACCGACACGGAGGCCGCGTCGGCGAACGGCATCGAGGCGCGGTACGAGGAGACCGACGGCGAGCGACGGCTCACCTTCTCGCGGGACGGTCGGGAGGCGACCGTCGCGCAGAACGCCGACGGATACGCGATGTTGAAGGTCCGGACCGGCCCGGACGGCGACGAACTGGAGCGCTACTACGGGTTCGACATGGCGCTCGACCACGCGGCCGAGCTGCTCGGCGCCGCCGTCCCAGACCTCCCGGTGCCGGACGCCGCCGCCGATATGGGGATGTAGCCGGAACGCCGGCTCTCTCGGCACGCCGCCGCCGTCGTTCTCTGATCTCCCCCGAGCGGACAGCGCGAGCAACCGGCAGCATGATCCGGGACCCGGAACGCGAGACGAGCGGCTCCGTTCCCGATCGCCCATCTGTCGAAAGCGCCCGTCCGCCCGTCAACATCCGTGTCGCGACCGTCGACGTCCGTGCCACCACGACGCACGACCCGGTAACGAATAACTAAGAAACATCATAGATGCGATTGAATATTCTCCATAGCCATATTGGCTTATGAGTGGCACCGGTATGCGGAGGTACGATGGAGCGAAGAAAGTTCCTCCGCGGCACCGGCGCGGCGATCGGCGGTTCGCTGCTCGCCGGCTGCGCGGGCGGAGGCGGCGACTCGGGCACAGTGACGGTCGATTACGCGTACTACAACCCGGTCAGTCTCGTGTTGCGCGAGAAGGGGTGGCTCGAAGCGGCGTTCGCCGACACCGGAACCGACGTCGAGTGGGTGTTGAGCCTCGGGAGCAACCAAGCGAACGAGTACGCCCAGAGCGGCGAGGCCGACGTCTCCTCGACCGCCGGAATCGCGGCGCTGATGGCCCGCACGAACGGCGTGCCGATAACGACGCCGTACGTCTATTCGGAGCCGGAGTGGACGGCGCTCGTCACGTTCGAGGAGACCGGGATCGAATCGGTCGAAGACCTCGAAGGGAGCCGCGTCGCCGCCACCCGCGGGACGGACCCGTACTTCTTCCTGCTTCAGGCGCTCGACGACGCCGGGCTGAGCGAGGAGGACGTCGAGGTCGTCAACCTCCAGCACCCCGAGGGACAGTCCGCTCTCGTCCGGGGAGAGGTCGACGCGTGGGCCGGACTCGACCCGCACATGGCCGAGTTGGAGCTCGAACACGACGGCGCGGAGCTGTTCTTCCGCGAGCCGCGGTACAACACGTACGGGTTCCTGAACTTCCTCGACGGGTTCCTCGCCGACCGGCCCGAGGACGCGCGTCGCGTGATCGAGGCCTACGAGCGGGGCCGCGAGTGGGCGATCGGGAACCCGACGGCGACCGCCGGGATCCTCGCCGACGCCTCCGAGATGTCCGAGCCGGTCGCGGAGCGCGTGTTCACCCAGCGGAACGACCTCTCGGAGCCGATCCCGGGCGAGCCCCACCGCGAACTGCTCGCGGACCTCTCGCCGATTCTCGAACGCGAGGGGCTCGTGACCGACGACGCCGACCCCGCCGGCAACGTCGACGACCTGATCGACTCCGAGTTCGCGAGCGAGGTCGTCTGAGATGGCCGCCGACACCCGCCGGGAGTCCGGGGTGTCCCGCGACTCCGACTCCGGCCGTGGGTCGACGGCCGGCGAGTCGGCCGGCGGCGCCGAGTCTCGCAGCCTCGGCCCGGTTCCCCTCCCCGCCGCCAGCCGGTTCCGGCCCCTGCTCGGGCTGCTCGTCCCCGCCGCGCTCGTCGTCGTCTGGCACCTCGTCGTCGCGACCGGGATCATCGCGGCGTACCAGCTGCCGACCCCGCTGCGCGTGGCGGAGACGCTCTACGGGATGGCCGCCACCGGCGAGCTGTGGGGCCACGTCGCGATCACGGTCCAGCGCGTCGTTCTCGGTGCCGGCCTCGGCATCGTCGTCGGAACCGTCTTCGGGACCGCCACCGGGCTCTCGCGGACCGCGAGCGACCTCCTCGACCCGCTCCTCCAGAGCCTGAAGAACATCCCGTCGCTGGCGTGGGTGCCGCTGTTCCTCCTCTGGTTCGGCATCGGCGAAAGCGCGAAGGTGCTGCTCATCGCTGTCGGCGCGTTCTTCCCGGTGTACCTCAACCTCTCGACCGGCATCGCCGCGGTCGACGAGGAGCTGTTGGAGGTCGCCGAGGTGTACGACCTCGGGCGCGTCGAGTCGCTGCGCCGGGTCGTGTTCCCGGCCGCGCTCCCGGACCTGCTCGTTGGGATCCGCGGCGGCGTCGGACTGGCGTGGATGTTCGTCGTCGCCGCCGAGCTGATCGCGGCGAGTCAGGGCATCGGATTCCTGCTGAGCGACGGGCGGACCCTCGCGCGGCCCGACATCATCGTGGGGTCGATCCTGCTGTTCGCGTTCCTCGGCAACTGCTCGGATGTCGCGGTCAGAGAGGTGAGAGACCGTGTCGTCGGACGCTGACCCCGTCCTCGTGGTGGACGACCTCCGGAAGCGGTACGGGGACACGGTCGCGCTCGACGGCGTCGACCTCGCGGTCGCGGACGGCGAGTTCGTCGCGGTCGTCGGCCCCTCCGGGTGCGGGAAGTCGACGCTGCTCCGCGTGCTCTCCGGACTCGAAGCCGAGTTCGCCGGGCGCGTCGCCGTCGACGGCGCGGACGTCAGGGAGGGGGGCAGCGACGCCGTCGGGATGGTGTTCCAGGAACCGCGGCTGCTCGACTGGGCGGACGTCCGGGAGAACGTCGCCGTCGGACTCCCGGCCGACGTCGACCCGGACACCCCGGCGGCTCGCGAGCGCGTCGACGACCTGATCGAGACGGTCGGGCTCGACGGGTTCGCCGGGAGCCGCCCGGACGAGCTCTCCGGCGGGATGGCTCAGCGCGTGTCGCTCGCGAGGGGGCTCGCCTACGACCCCGCCGTGCTGCTGCTCGACGAGCCGTTCTCCGCGCTCGACCGGCTGACGAAGGCGGACCAGCAGGACCACCTGCTCGACGTCTGGGACGCGCGCGGGACGACCGTCGTCCTCGTCACGCACGACGTGGAGGAGGCCGTCTACCTCGCGGACCGCGTCGTCGTGCTCGGCGGGCAGCCCGGGAGGGTGGCGTCGGTCGTCGATGTCGAAATCGACCGGCCCCGCGAGCGGGCGGACCCCGACCTCGTCGCGCTCCGGCGCGAGGTGACCGACGCGCTCGGTCGGTAGCGGCGCGTCCGCCGGTCGACCCGGATATCGGTGCGGACCGACCGCCGATCACGGTGGAGATAGCGCCGTGAGACTCGCTGACTCGTCTCGCGCGTGAACCGCCGGCCGCCCGCAGTACGAACGAAACGAACGTCGAGACCACTTATTAACTGACTTCCGAATCGGAATACGTGCCGGATCCTCGGTGTGTGTATTACCTCCTTAAGGTGTATTGACACCGCCGCAGTCATGCGATCTACTGCTCTTCGGCTCTTCGGCTCCGAACTGCCGGTCCGCACCGATTTTGCGATTGTCCAAACGATTAAGTACTCGACCGTCTTGTCGTGAATCGATGATAGACATCACGGAGGCTTCGTCGGACACCCCGGCGGATCGAGTTCTTCCAGGGCACGATAGCTTCTAACGTCGATATCGGTCCTGTCAGGATCTTCGACACGACCCTGCGAGACGGAGAACAGTCACCACGGACATCGTTCAGCTACGACGAGAAACGCCGCATAGCGGCGACGCTGGACGACATGGACACCCACGTCATCGAGGCGGGGTTCCCGGTCAACTCGGACGCGGAGTTCGAGGCCGTCAGCGACATCGCCGCCGCGACGGACACCACCGTCTGCGGACTGGCCCGGGTCGTCGACGGCGACATCGACGCCGCCATCGACTCCGGCGTCGAGATGGTCCACGTGTTCGTCTCCACCAGCGACGTCCAGCTGGAGGACTCGATGCACGCGACCCGCGAGGAGGCGAAGGGGCGCGCGGTCGACGCGGTCGAGAAGGTGAAAGACGCCGGCGTCGAGTGTATGTTCTCGCCGATGGACGCCACTCGAACGGACCCGGACTACCTGATCGACATCGTCGAGGCCGTCTCCGACGCCGGCACCGACTGGATCAACATCCCCGACACCTGCGGCGTCGGGATGCCGACCAGCTTCGGCGAGACGGTGAACGCCGTCGTCGAGGCCACCGACGCCCGCGTCGATGTCCACACCCACGACGACTTCGGGATGGCCGCGGCCAACGCCGTCGCGGGCTTCGAGAACGGCGCGGAGCAGGCGCAGGTGTCGGTCAACGGCATCGGCGAGCGCGCCGGCAACGCCGCCTATGAGGAGGTCGTCATGGCCGTCGAGTCGGTGTACGGCGTCGACACCGGCATCGACACGACCCAGATCACCAAGCTGGCCCGGATCGTCGAGGAGGCCTCGGACATCCCGGTGCCCGCGAACAAGCCGATCACCGGCCGGAACGCGTTCGCCCACGAGTCCGGCATCCACGCCGCGGGCGTCATCGAGAACGCCGACACGTTCGAGACCGGCGTGATGACTCCGGAGATGGTGGGCGCCGAGCGCGAGTTCGTGCTGGGCAAACACACCGGCACCCACAGCGTGCGCAAGCACTTGGTGGAGGCCGGCTTCGACCCGACCGACTCCGAGGTCCGGACGATCACGAAGCGGGTCAAGGAGTACGGCGCCGGCAAGCGGCAGGTGACCGCGGGCGACGTCGAGCGGTTCGCCGAGGAGGCGAACGTCACGCGCGAGGAGGAGGTCCGGGTCTGATGACCCACTCCCCGACCGGAGCGCCCCCCGAGCGACCGCGAGGGCGGTCGCGGGAGCAGTCCCGACGGCGTTCCGTTCCGGACGCCCGACAGGAATTTATACCCCGGCCGCGTTGCTTCGGGCGAGATGCGACGGCACACCGCGCTCGCGGAACGCGCTACCGCGTTCGGAGCCGTCGCGCCGATCATTGTAGGGGTATAAGCCCCTACATTACCCCTTCCTCACCGACGCGACGCGCCGCCGAACGTCGGCGGCCGAGCCGTTCTCGACGCGCGAAGCCGCGCCCCCGAGGGACGCGGCGCGGGCCCGCCCGTCGCGCGTTCGCAGCGACCCACACGACGACCCACCAGATGCCACACCAACCACGACAATGAGCGACACAGCAGCACAGCCGCGATCCGACGCGGACGAGTCGGACGACGGCTCGACGGCGGCCGCGACCGAGGAGCCGACCGAACCGGACGAACACCAGACGGCGGGGCCCGTCTCGACGGGCGCCGAGTCGGTCGTCGCCGCCCTCGAGGCCGCGGGCGCGAAGACCGCCTTCGGCGTTCAGGGCGGCGCGATCATGCCTGTCTACGACGCCCTGTACGACTCCTCCGTCCGGCACGTGACGATGGCCCACGAGCAGGGCGCCGCGCACGCCGCCGACGCGTACGGCGTCGTCGCGGGCGAACCCGGGCTCTGTATGGCCACGTCCGGCCCCGGCGCGACGAACCTCGTCACCGGCATCGCCGACGCCGACATGGACTCCGACGCGATGTTGGCGCTGACCGGGCAGGTGCCCACGGAGTTCGTCGGCAACGACGCGTTCCAGGAGACCGACACGGTCGGCGTCACGCGCCCGATCACGAAGCACAACTACTTCGCGAGCGGGGCCGACACCGTCGGCGACACTGTCGGCGAGGCGTTCGAGCTGTCGCGCGCGGGGCGCCCCGGGCCGACGCTCGTCGACCTCCCGAAGGACGTCACGCAGGACGAGACCGACCGGACGCCCGGTCCGGCGACGCCGCCCGCGGGGACCGACCCCGACCCGAACGCCGACGCGGAGTCGGTCGAGGAGGCAGCGCGCGCCATCGAGGCCGCCGAGCGCCCCGTCTGTCTGTTCGGCGGCGGCGTCATCAAGGCGGACGCGAGCGACGAGGCGCGGACGTTCGCCCGGAGCTACGGGATCCCGGTGACGACGACGATGCCGGGGATCGGCTCGTTCCCCGAGGACGACGATCTCTGCCTCTCGTGGGCGGGGATGCACGGAACCGGCTACGCGAACCTGGCGATCACCCACACCGACTGCCTGATCGCGGTCGGCACTCGGTTCGACGACCGGCTCACGGGCGGGATCGACACGTTCGCGCCCGAGGCCGAGGTGATCCACGTCGACATCGACCCCGCGGAGATCTCGAAGAACGTCCACGCCGACTACCCGCTGATCGGCGACGCCGGGCGCGTCCTCGACCAACTGACCGCCGCGGTCCGCGACGCGCCCGACGCCGAGGCGTGGCGCGACCGGTGCGACGAGTGGCGGGAGACGTACCCGCTCACGTACGCGACGCCCGAGGACGAGCCGCTGAAGCCCCAGTTCGTCGTCGAGGCGTTCGACGAGGCGACCGACGATGACACGATCGTCACGACCGGCGTCGGCCAGCATCAGATGTGGGCCTCGCAGTTCTGGACGTACACGGAGCCGCGGACGTGGGTCTCCTCCCACGGGCTGGGGACCATGGGGTACGGCGTGCCCGCCGCGGTCGGCGCGCGGGTCGCGGCCGACACGATGGGCGAGGAGGACCGCGACGTGGTGTGTTTCGACGGCGACGGCTCCTTCCTGATGACGATGCAGGAGCTGTCGGTCGCGGTCCGCGAGGAGCTCGACATCACGATCGCCGTGCTCAACAACGAGTACATCGGGATGGTTCGCCAGTGGCAGGACGCGTTCTACGAGGGCCGACACATGGCCTCCGACTACACGTGGATGCCCGAGTTCGACAAGCTCGCGGAGGCGTTCGGCGCGCTCGGTCTCCGCGTCGACGACTACGACGAGGTCGCGCCCGCGGTCGAGGAAGCCCTCGACTATGACGGGCCGGCCGTGGTCGACTTCCACGTCGACCCCGCGGAGAACGTCCTGCCGATGGTGCCGAGCGGCGGTGCGAACGGGAAGTTCGCGGCCGCGGAGGACCAGCTATGAGCGACGACACCGCGGCGTCCGACGGGGAGCCGCACACCGGGCGCGATGAGGCGTCCGCGGCGGCCGACGGCGGATCGCCCGTCGCGCCCGGCGCCGACTCCCGGCCGCTCCCGGGCGAACAGCCCGGTCCGAACGAGCGCGACCACCCGGAGGGGCGCCGGAACCTCGAGGGGATCCGGATCGACCCCGTCGTCGAGGCCGAACACGAGTCGCACCGCGCCGTCATCTCGGCACTCGTCGAGGACGAGCCCGGCGTGCTGGCGCGCGTCTCCGGCCTCGTCTCCCGCCGCCAGTTCAACATCGAGAGCCTCACCGTGGGGCCGACGACCGTCGACGGTCACTCGCGGATCACCATGGTCGTCGAGGAGACGGACCCCGGGATCGACCAGATCGAAAAGCAGATGTCGAAGCTGAAGCCGGTCATCTCGGTCGGCGAGGTCGCCGGCGACGCGGTCACCTCGGAGCTCGTCCTGCTGAAGGTCGAGGCCGACGACCCCGCGGCGGTCCACGCGGTCGCCGAGATGTACGACGGCCGGACGGTCGACGCCGGCCCCGAGACGATCACCGTCGAACTCACCGGCGACAAGGCGAGCATCGACAACGCGATCGGCGCGTTCGACCGGTTCGGTATCGTCGAGATCGCGCGGACGGGGCCGACAGCCCTCGCTCGCGGTAACACCCCCACGGCGCCCGGCGAGAAGCCCGGCACGGCCGCCGAACCGACCACGCACGACGACTGACACGCGACCACACAGGAACTCACAACGATACACATGACCGAAGACGACACGCAGACGTTCGACTCGACAGTATACTACGACGAAGACGCCGACGAGGAGGCGATCGCGCACAAGACGGTGGCCGTCCTCGGCTACGGCTCGCAGGGCCACGCGCACGCGCAGAACCTCGCCGACAGCGGGGTCGACGTGATCGTCGGCCTCCGCGAGAGCAGCTCCTCCCGGGCCGCCGCCGAAGGCGACGGGCTCCGCGTGGAGGCCCCCGCGGACGCCGTCGCCGCGGCCGACGTGGTGAGCGTCCTCGTCCCCGACACGGTTCAGCCGGACGTGTACGAGAACGCGATCGAACCGAACCTGGACGCGGGCGACACGCTCCAGTTCGCGCACGGGTTCAACATCCACTACAACCAGATCCAACCGCCCGAGGACGTCGACGTGACGATGGTCGCGCCGAAGTCGCCGGGCCACCTCGTGCGCCGCAACTACGAGAATGACCAGGGGACGCCCGGCCTGCTGGCGGTGTACCAGGACGCCACCGGCGACGCCCACGACGAGGGGCTCGCGTACGCGGCCGCGATCGGCTGTACCCGCGCCGGCGTCGTCGAGACGTCGTTCCGCGAGGAGACGGAGACCGACCTGTTCGGCGAGCAGGCGGTGCTCTGCGGCGGCGTCACCTCGCTGGTGAAACAGGGGTACGAGACGCTCGTCGACGCCGGGTACTCCCCCGAGATGGCGTACTTCGAGTGCCTCAACGAACTCAAACTCATCGTCGACCTGATGTACGAGGACGGGCTCGGCGGGATGTGGGACTCCGTCTCCGACACCGCCGAGTACGGCGGCCTCACGCAGGGCGACGTGGTCGTCGACGAGCACGCCCGCGAGAACATGGAAGAGGTCTTGGAGAAGGTCCAGAACGGCCAGTTCGCCCGCGAGTGGATCGCGGAGAACCAGGCGGGCCGCCCCTCCTACACCCAGCTCCGCGAGGCGGAGAAGACCCACGAGATCGAGGCCGTCGGCGAGGAGCTGCGCGGCCTGTTCGCGTGGGAGGAGTCGGCCGAGGGCGACGAGGAGGAGGAGAGCGCCGAGGTGACCGCCTGATGGGCGTAGCGGTGAGCGGTCGGTCCTCCGACTGCGCGGCGGTCCGGGGTGACGCCCGATGAGCGAGGGAACGCTGTACGACAAGGTGTGGGAGCGCCACAAGGTGACGGAGCTGCCGAACGGGCAGGACCAGCTGTTCGTCGGGCTCCACCTCGTCCACGAGGTGACGAGCCCGCAGGCGTTCGGGATGCTGCGCGAGCGCGACCTCGACGTGGCGTACCCGGAGCGGACGTTCGCGACCACCGACCACATCGCGCCGACGGAGGCGGACAAGCGCGAGCGCCCGCTGGCCGACGACCAGGCCGAGGAGATGCTCTCGGCGCTCGAACGCAACACGAGCGAGAGCGGGATCACCTTCTTCGGATTCGACTCCGGGAAGCAGGGGATCACGCACGTCGTCGCCCCCGAACTCGGCCTCTCGCAGCCGGGGATGACGGTCGCGTGCGGCGACAGCCACACGGCGACCCACGGCGCGTTCGGCTCCATCGGCGTCGGCATCGGGACCAGCCAGATCCGCGACGTGCTCGCGACCGGCTGTATCGCCGCGGACAAGCAGAAGGTCCGCCGGATCGAAGTCGAGGGCGAGCTCGGCGAGGGCGTCTACGCCAAGGACGTGATCATGAAAGTGATCAAGGACCTCGGCGTCGACGGCGGCGTCGGCCACGTGTACGAGTACGGCGGCCCCGCAATCGAGGCGCTCGACATGGAGGGACGGCTCGCCGTCTGTAACATGTCCATCGAGGGCGGCGCCCGCGCGGGGTACATCAACCCCGACGAGACCACCTACGAGTACCTGCGGGGCCGCGAGTACGTCCCCGAGGGCGAGGCGTTCGAGGAGCGGAAGCGGTACTGGGAATCGATCGCCTCCGACGACGACGCCGAGTACGACGACGTGGTCACGGTCGACGCCGACGGACTCGACCCGCTGGTCACGTGGGGGATCAACCCCGGGCAGGTGGTCGGGATCGACGAGCCGGTGCCGCACCCGGACGACTTCGAGGAGCGGACCGACCGGGAGGCCGCCGAGAAGGCGATCGACCACATGGAGGTCGAGCCCGGGCAGTCGATGCTCGGGTACGACGTCGACGTGGCGTTCCTCGGCACCTGTACGAACGGCCGCCTTTCGGACTTCAAGGAAGCGGCGCGGATCCTAGAGGACCACAGCGTCGACGAGGACGTGCGCGCGCTCGCCGTACCCGGCTCGGAGACGGTCCGCGCCCAGTGCGAGGAGCGCGGCATCGACCAGACGTTCATCGAGGCCGGCTTCCAGTGGCGACGCGCCGGCTGCTCGATGTGCCTCGCGATGAACGACGACCAGCTCGGCGCCGGCGAGGTGTGTGCGTCATCGTCGAACCGCAACTTCGTCGGCCGGCAGGGCTCGAAGGAGGGGCGGACGGTGCTGATGAGCCCCGCGATGGTCGCGGCCGCGGCCGTCGAGGGCGAGGTCGTCGACGCGCGCGACTACCTGGACGACGGGCCGACCGGCGGCGCGGGCGGCGTCGAGGAGGTGGCCGACTGATGGCCCCCGACGCCAACGCGGGCGACGACCAACACATCACCGAGGTCTCGGGTACGGGCGTCCCGATCCCCGGCGACGACGTCGACACCGACCAGATCCTGCCGGCGCAGTTCATGAAGGAGGTCACGTTCGACAACATGGCGGACTACCTCTTCTATGACGCCCGGCGCGACGAGGACGGGGAGTTCAACGACCACCCGCTCAACCGCTTCGAGGGCGCGTCGATCGCGGTCGTTAACTCCAACTTCGGCTGCGGCTCCTCCCGGGAGCACGCGCCGCAGGCGATGATGCGGTGGGGCGTCGACGGCGTCGTCGGCGAGTCCTACGCCGAGATCTTCCGCGACAACTGTAAGTCGCTCGGCATCCCCGCGGTCACCGCCGACCACGAGACCGTGGTCGAGCTCCAGGAGTGGATCGAGGCGAACCCCGACGGCGACATCGAGGTCGACGTGGAAGGGGAGACTGTCACTTATGGCGACACCGTCATCGACGTCGAGGTCGACGACGCGATGCGCGAGGCCTTGGTCGAAGGGATCTGGGACACGACCGCGCTGATGTACTCGAACCGGAGCAAGGTCGACGAGACCGTCGCCGACCTGCCGTACGTCGAGGGGGACGACTGAGCCGGATGACCGACGAGATCGTCGTCATCGAGGGCGACGGCATCGGCCGCGAGGTCGTGCCGGCCGCCGTCGAGGTGTTGGACGCGCTCGACCCCGACTTCGAGTTCGTCCGCGGGGACGCGGGCGACGCGACCCGGGACGCGACCGGCGAGGCGCTCCCCGACGAGACGTACGACCTGGTGGCCGACGCGGACGCGACGCTGTTCGGCGCGGCGGGCGAGACGGCCGCCGACGTGATCCTCCCGCTGCGCGAGGCGGTGGACTCGTTCGTCAACGTCCGGCCCGCGAAGGCGCTCCCGGGCGTCGACGCGCTCCGGCCGGAGACGGACGTGGTGTTCCTCCGCGAGAACACCGAGGGCGTCTACGCGGGCCACGAGGACCGCCTCTCGGAGGACCTCTCGACGCTGACACGCGTCGTCACGTCGTCGGCCTCGCGCGAGCTGGCCGAGTACGCCTGTGACTTTGTCGAGGACGGGCGCGGCCCCGCCGGGGACCCAGAGGAGGGGTTCACCGTCGCCCACAAGGCGAACGTGATGCGCGAGACGGACGGCCGGTTCCGCGACGAGGTCGCGGCGGTCGCAGACGAGCGCGGCGTCGACGCCGACGAGGAGCTGATGGACGCGTTCGCGACGAAGCTCCCGCTCGACCCGGGCCAGTACGGCGTGATCGTCTGCCCGAACCTCGCGGGCGACGTGCTCTCCGACCTCGCGGCCGGGCTCGTCGGCGGCCTCGGTCTGCTCCCGTCGGCGAACATCGGCCACGACAACGCGCTGTTCGAGCCGGTCCACGGCACGGCCCCGGACATCGCGGGCGAGGGGGTCGCCAACCCGACCGCGGCGGTCCTCTCGGCGGCCATGCTGCTCGAGTACCTCGGCCACGTCGAGGCGGGGCAGCGGGTCCGCGACGCGGTCGAGGGCGTCCTCTCCGACGGCCCGCGCACCGGCGACCTCGGCGGCTCGGCGACGACCGACGAGGTCACCGCGGCGATCGTCGACCGCCTGTAGGGCGCGTCTCGCCGCCGGTTCCGCGTGATCGACGGCTCGTTTTCGACCGCGGCCAAACCACAAGACAAGAAACCCTGCGGCTCCTCCGACCGCGTATGAGCAACTACGAAGTCGCGATGGAAGCCGCCTGGTTGGTCCGTGACGTCGAGGAGACCGACGACGCCATCGGCGTCGCGGTCAGCGAAGCCGGCAAGCGACTCAACGAGACGGACAAGCAGTACGTCGAGGTCGAGCCCGGCGTCACCGGCTGTCCGGCCTGCGGCGAGCCGTTCGACGCCGCGTTCCTCGCGGCGAACACGGCCCTCGTAGGGCTGCTCCTAGAGATCGACGTGTTCAACGCCGACAGCGAGGAGCACGCGGAACGGATCGCGAAAAGCGAGGTCGGCGGCGCCCTCCGCGACGTTCCCCTCGAAGTCATCGACGTCTTCGAGACCGACGCGGACGAGGACGAAGAGCCGGAGCGATAGGCACGGACGCGGGGCGTCGGACGGATCTGCCGGGAGCGATCCCGGTGCCCGGTCGGTGCCGAAAGCTTTTCTAATAACCCTAAGTAATTAGCCGGCATGGAACTGCCGACGCCACAGGACCTCCGCGAGCGCCGGACCGCGCTGGAGCTGACCCAGAGCGAACTCGCCGACGCCGCGGACGTCTCCCAGCCACTCATCGCGCGGATCGAGGGCGGCGACGTCGACCCGCGGCTCTCGACGCTGCGCCGGATCGTCAACGCCCTCCAAGAGGCGGAGGGCGAGGTCGTGCGCGCGGCCGACCTGATGAACGAGACCGTGATCAGCGTCGCGCCCGACGACGCCGTGGGCGAGGCGGTCGATCTGATGGAGGCCGAGGCGTACTCGCAGCTCCCCGTTCTCCAGAACGGCGTGCCCGTCGGGTCGATCAGCCAGGGCGACGTGGTCCACGCCGGCGAGAACGTCGGCGATCACCCGGTCAGCGAGGTGATGAGCGAGTCGTTCCCGACGGTCGCGCCGTCGGCGACCGTCGACGAGGTCCGGAACCTCCTCGACCACTACAAGGCGGTGATGGTCACCGACGGCGGGGAGACGGTCGGAATCATCACGGAGGCGGACATTGCGGCGCAGTTGTCGCAGTAGCTCACTCCTCGCGCCGCTCCGACAGTCGCTCCCAGATCTCCGTACACCCCGCGCCGTCCGGCACGTCCTCGACGTGCGCCGACTCTTCGGCCCGTCCGTCCCCGTCGTCCTCGGAGCCGTCGGCTTCGGTCCCGCTCTCTTCCTCCGATACGGCCCCGTCCGTCATTGACTCGGCCTACGCGGTGGCCGGTCATAACGGGTCAGTCGGCGGCACGCCCCGCCGCCGCTCCGCGGCGGCCGCAACGATCGCCGGTACCTCGGACGCGACCGCTCACAGCTCCAGCCCGCGGATCGCGACGCTCGCCCCGTCGTCGCCTCCGGCGTCCGCCGCGCCGTCCTCGACGCGGCCGATCACGCGACCGTCGGTCGCGTCGGCCAGCGCGTCCGCGGCGTCGGCGTCGACCGCGGCGACGAACCCCGTCCCCATGTTGAACGTGCGGTACATCTCCTCGTCGGAGACGTTCCCCTCGGACCGGACGAACTCGAAGACGGGCTGCGGGTCGAACGCGTCGTCGACGACGTAGCGGTGATCGCCGAGGCGGTCGAGGTTCGTCCAGCCGCCGCCCGTCACGTGGGCGGCGCCGCGGACGCCGTGGTCGCGCATCGGGTCGAGCAGGTCGGTGTATATCGCGGTCGGTTCGAGCAGCGCGTTGCCGAGCGTCTCGTAGTCGCCGAACGGGCAGGGATCCGTGTAGGCGTGGTCGCGCGTGACGGCCTCTCGGGCCAGCGTGAGCCCGTTCGAGTGGATCCCCGACGACTGCCAGCCGACGAGCGCGTCGCCCGGCTCCGCGCGGCCGTCGAACACGCCGTCCTTCGCGGCGAGGCCCGCGCACGTACCGGCCAGGTCGAGCCCGCGGACGACATCCGGCATCACGGCCGTTTCGCCGCCGACGAGTTCGATGTCCGCCAGCTCGGCGCCGCGAGCGAGCCCCTCGCCGACCTGCTCGGCGAACCGCTCGTCCGGCTCGTCGACGGCGAGGTAGTCGACGAACGCGACGGGGCGGACCCCGGCCGCGACGAGGTCGTTGACGTTCATCGCGATACAGTCGATGCCGACCGTGGAGTAGTCGCCGAGCGCCTCCGCGACGAGGAGCTTCGTCCCGACGCCGTCGGTCGCGAGCGCGAGGTAGCGGTCGCCGATATCGAGGAGGCCCGCGTAGTCGCTCCCCGAGCCGTCCGCGTCGGAGTCCGAGCCGACCGCGCCGATCAGCGCGGCGGTGGCGGCCTCGCTCGCGTCGATATCGACGCCCGCGTCCGCGTAGGTGAGTTCGTCGTCGCCGTCCGGTCCCCCGCCGCCGCTCCCGTCGCCCTCGGTCATGTGTGTGGAGGCACGCCGGCGGAGCAAAAACGCACCGTTCCGGGCGAAGCCGCCGGACGCGCGGCGGTCGCCCGACCGCGGCTCAGAACGGGCCGCCGAAGCCGAGCCCGACGACGAAGACGAGCCCGACGGCGAGCAGGACCGAGGGGACGAAGACGGCCGCCCAGACCGGCTTGCTCCACGACAGCACCGTCTTCCCATCGAGCGGGCCATACGGGACGAGGTTGAACGCCGCGAGAAACGCGTTGATCGCGATGCCGCGCGCGCCGAGGATCGTCACGAGTTCGCTGCCGAGGAGCCCGCCGAGCGCGAACAGCGGGAAGAACACGGCCATCAGCCCGAGGTTCACGGCCGGGCCGGCGAGCGCGATATGCCCGTGCTCCCGCGGCGTCAGCCGCCCGCGGTGGTGGACGGCGCCGGGCGCGGCGAAGATGAACCCGAGGAGCGAGCTCATCACGGCAAGGAACAACATGCTGTTGTCCGCGCGGAACTCCGCGACTTGGTCGTAGTGGACCGCGACGACCTTGTGCGCGACCTCGTGGAGGAGGAAGGCGACCCCAGCGGTCGCGAGCCCGACGAACAGCGGCGGGATCACGCCCGCGGCGAGGATGCGACCGATCCCGGCCGAGCCGCCGACGAAGAACAGGGTGAACGCCACGCCCAAGGCGAGCCACGCGACGAGCAGGTCGCGGAGCTCCGCGCCGCTGAAGTAGAGCCCCGCGATTCGCCGCCCCGAGAACGTCGCGCCGCCGCTCATGCGATCCCCCCCACGGCGCCGCGCACGAGGTCGGCGCCGTTGACCGCGCCCTCGACGAGCAGCCGCCCGACCTCGTCGACGCCGCCGACCTCGGCGCCGAACATCGCCGGGATGACGTACGCCGCGAAGAGGAAGCTCGCGACGATGCTACCGACGTTCGTCATCGCGACGACGACGATGAGCCGGAACAGCGGCACGTCGAGCATCGCGGAGACTAACTCGCCGACCGACCGCGTCTCGTCGCCGAGCAGGTCGTTGAGCGCGCCGATGTCCGCCACGTTCACGGTCAGGCTCCGCAGTTCGACGTAGCCGGTGAACCAGCCGGGCGCGAGCAGCGGGTTGATCGAGGTCATCCACGCGACGGCGCCGCCGACGCCCGCCGAGAGCCAGCGTGCGCCGGCGACCTTCGCGAAGGCGAAGGCGAAGACGCCGTTGATCAGGAACCACGCGCCGAACAGCCGGAGCAGGAACGCGTTGCCGGCGCCGCCGAGCGCCAGCAGGAGGAAGAAGCCGACGAAGCTGACGGTGATCGCGTAGCCGATCGCCTTCTTCCAGGGGAGCCCGCGTCCCGATTCCTCGCCGACCAAGTCGTCCATCGCCGGGAGGGTCGCGGGCTCGGCGAGGTACCGCTCGATCCCCGCCTGGTGGCCCGCGCCGACGACGGCGACCACGTCGTGCCCGGCCTCGCGGAGCGCGACGAGCCGGTGGGCGATGAACGCGTCGCGCTCGTCGATGAGCGCCTCCGCGCCGCCCGGGGAGAACTGCCGGAACTCCTCCATCATCATCGTCACCACGTCCGTGTCGGTGAGGTCCGCGGCGTCCAGCTCCTCGATACCCCCGGCCTCCGGGTCCACCTCGCCGCCGCCGAACCCGCTGACCGCGATCGCGAGGACGGCGCCGACGACGAGACCGAGGCCGATCCCGATCCCGAAGCCCCCGATCGCCGCAACGGGGAACCCGCCGAGGTACGCCGAGACGGGTCCGTTCGCGGCCCCGGTGACCCCGGCGGCGACGCCGGTCGAGAGCCCGGTGCCGACCGCGGCGTAGAGCCGCTGGTCCGGAGAGAGCGCGAGCGAGCCGACCTGGTCGACGGCGATCCCGACGCCGAGCGCGACGAGGACGCCCGCGGCGACGCTCGTCAGGATCGCGTCGGTGATCCCGACGGCGCCGCCGAAGAGGCCGATGGCCGGCCCGGCGAGGATCCCGACCAGGAGCCCGCCGATCGCGCCGGCGACCCGCGGGTCGCTGACGCCGAACGCGAGCCCGCCGACGAGCCGGAGCTTCTCCGTGATCGTCATGCGGGCCCAGAAGCGTTGGATCGTGGTCTGGATGTCGCGGTCGACCAAGGCGACGTCGATGCCGAGCGACTCGGCGATGTCAACGGCGGCCTTCATATCGGCGCCCGGCTCGATATCGAACCGCTCGCCGAGCTGGGTCTGGACGTACGAGAGCATCCAGTACGCCAGAAACTGGAACACCGTGTTCCCCCTGAGCAGGTCGCCGGCGTCGAGGTCGTCGGGCGTCTCGCCGTTCATCTGGCGGTAGCGCCCCTCGTCGAGCTCGACCGCGACGACGTCGGGGCGTTCCCGCTCTATCGTCTCCTCGACCTCGTCGACGGAGCGCTCCGACACGTGTGCGGTCCCGACGACCGTCACGCTCCCCTCGCCGTCGGCGGCGGGTCCGCGGCCCGGATTCCGGTCGAGGTCGCCGCCGTCGGTGCGCGGCGGTCTGTCGGTCGACGGGGGTGCCTCGTCGTCGGTCCCCCGTGACGTCTCTGTCATCACCCGACGTACTCGGTCACCGCGTTTAGGGTTTGTGCGTCGGTCCCGGCTCCCGCTCGGGCAGGGTCGACCCCGTCCCCAACGATCCAACAAGTTTGTATCCTCACGCGCCACAGGATGTCGTATGTCCCGGCTGTTGCCCTCCCTGCCGGACGCGACGCCAGAGGAGCGCGAGCCCCGGGTCGTCGGCGTCGACGACGACGAGGCCGACGACCTCATCGCGGCCCTCGGCTCCGAGACGGCGCGCGCGATCCTCTCGACGCTCCACGACCGCCCGGCGACGAAGTCGGAGATCGCCGACGAGGTCGACACCTCGCTCCAGAACGTCCAGTACCACCTCTCCCGGCTCGACGAGGCCGACCTCGTGGAGGTGGTCGACACCGCCTACTCCGAGAAGGGCCGCGAGATGGACGTGTACGCCGCAGCGGACGAGCCGCTCGTGCTGTTCGCTGGCGGCTCCGAGGAGTCGACGGGGATCAAGACCGCGCTCATGCGTCTGCTCGGCGGGTACGGGATCATCGGACTCGCCGCGGTCGCCGCCCAGCGGCTCCTCGCGGTCGGCTCGCTCGCGGACCCGCGGACGAGCGCCTCGGGCGGTGACGACGTTGGGACGGCCAGCACCGACGGCCCCTCGATAGAGAGCGTCCCCGACCAGAACACCGCCGCCGACGGCGCCGACAGTGCGGTCGACCTCGTCGGCCGCCCGCTCGCGGAGTACGCGGTCTCGCTCGTCGAGCCGGGGGTCGTCTTCTTCGTCGCCGCCGCGCTCGTCTTCACGCTGGCGTGGGCGTACTGGTACCGAGCGTCGAGCTAGGGCGGCGGGGGTCGCGGACCGAACGGGACGCGCGTGGGACAGCTATTCAAGCGGCCGTCACCACGTTCCGATATGGAACACGAAGCCGAGGTCGTCGGGGTCGGTGCGGGGTCTGCGCCGAGCGGCGACGTCCCGGCGGTGATCCTCTCCGCGCGCGACGAGTACGTCCCGATATTCGTCAGCGGCGACCAGGCCCGATCGATCGGTATGGCGCTGGAGGGCGAACCGTTCGACCGACCGCTCACGCACGACCTGCTCGTTGACATCCTCACGGAGTTCGGCGGCGCCATCGACCGCGTCCGCGTCGACGACCTCCGCGACGGCACCTTCTACGCGAAGGTCGACGCCGAGCGCTACGAGGAGGGCGAGCCGGAGCGGTTCGTCTTCGACGCCCGTCCCTCCGACGCGCTCGCGCTCGCCGTGCGCCTCGACTGTCCGATCGTCGTCACCGACGAGGTGATAGACGAAGCGGGGCGACCGCCCGACTCGGTCCAGTTTAGCGGCGACGGCGACCCATCGGAGGAGCGCTGAGCCCGGGGCCCCGGACTCGGCGGGCGGCGGGCCCGCGCCGAAGCCCGTCGTTCAAGTTGCCGCATCTCCCACCACGGGCATGGACGAGACCGCGACGCTCGCCTCCTCGCACACGGAGATGACGGAGATGCTCCTCCCGAACGACACGAACAACCTCGGCCGGGCGCTCGGGGGCGCCGTGCTCCACTGGATGGACATCTGCGGCGCCATCGCCGGCATGCGGTTCTCGAACCGACAGGTGGTCACCGCGTCGATGGACCACGTCGACTTCATCTCCCCGATCGAGATGGGCGAGGTCGCGATCGTCGAGGGATACGTGTTCAACACCGGCCGGACGAGCGTCGACGTGAAGGTCGACGTGCGCGCGGAGAATCCCCGCACGGACGAGACGCGCCGGACCACCACCTCCTACTTCACCTTCGTCGCGCTCGACGACGACGGGCGCCCCACGCCGGTCCCCGACCTCGACTGTCCGACCGCCGACGAGGAAGCGCTCCGCGAGGACGCTATGAACGGGCGCGAGGAGCAGCTGCGACAGGTCGTGAACCGGTACGACCTCTGACCGCGCAGACCGACACGACCTCCAGCCCCGTGAACCGGCACGACCGCCGACCGCACGGCCCGTTACTCTCCGGAGCCCGCGACGACCTCGACGGTCGCGTCCGGGTCGGCGGCGGCCGCGACCGCGGCCTCGTGCGCCGCCAGCGCGCGCTCCGCGAGGCCGTTGAGCGCGTCGCGGTCGGGTCCGCTCACCTCGGCCGCCTCGGACCCGTCGCCTGCCGCGAGGTGACTCGGACAGTCGCAGTCGGAGGCGCCGAACCCGTCTACCGGGCCGGCGGGTAGGCGCTCCGCGACCGGACACTCGACGTCGACGCCGAGGCTCCGCACGACGCGGTCGATCCGCGCGGCCGGGTGACCGAGCAGGTAGTCGACGTGCCAGTGGCGGACGTCGTGGTCGCCCCGCGCCGTCCGCCGGTGCCTGTCGACCCGCGAGAACCCGCCGGCGCCGAGCGCGCTGCCCGTGTACGCGTACGCGCCGGCCGGGAGACGGTGTTCGCCGAGCGCGCCCGCCGACAGCGTGGCGTCGGCCGCGAGGGCGACGATGAGGGTGTAGCTGCCGCCGTCGGCGTCGGTCATCCGTCCCCCGCCGGCCGCGACCCGGTCCCGGTCGCGCTCACGACAGCGCGGTCGGCGCCTCGTCGGCGGCCGCCCGGAGCGACCCGACCATCTCGCCCGCGTCGTCGTCCAGTCGGTAGGTGTCGTGGACGTCCGCAGGGTCGCGGCCCCGGCCGGACAGCGTCCCGACGACGTCGGCGATGCGGTCGTAGTTGTCGCGCACGAGCCCGCCGACGATGCCCGGCGTTCCCGCGCGGTCGGCCAGCTCCTCGGCGGCCGACCGCCCCGCGTACACCCGCCGCTCGACCGGGTCGACGAGCACCATCGCGAACGGGCGCGAGCCGAACTGCGCGTCGAGGAACGGGCCGACCGGGTCGGCCTCCCACGGGACCGCGACGACGCCCTCGAGCCGGCGGAGCGCGACCGCGGCGACCGAGCAGTACGGGCAGTCGCCGTCGAAGATCAACACCGGCGCGTCCGCGCCGTCCGGGTCAGTAGACATGCGAAAACGTAGGGACTCGACCGGCTTAAGCGGCCGGTCGGACGAACTCGTTCGGGTGCCGGGGCGCGTCGGACCCGCTCAGTGCGAGTGGCCGAGCGCGTCTTCGAGCGACTGCCCGAACCGCTCCTCGAACAGCTCCGCGGCCGTCTCGTTCATCTCCGCGATGTCCTCGGGCACGTCGCCCTCGCTGTGGTGGACGATGACGTGCGCCTGCTGGGCCATCGCCTGGACGACGACGTCTGAGACCACGGCGGTCGCGGCCTCGCCCTGCTCGCTGAGCACGTCGACGAGGCCGGCGGGCAGTTCGAACGACTCCTCGTCACCGTCGGGACCGGTGACCGTGTAGGTTTCTGTCTCTCCCATATCCGTCGGTCGCGGCCGCGACATAAGGGTCTGTGGAAACCGGACGCGAGCCGCGCACGACCGCCGCCTGCGGCCTCCGAGGCCGCCGGTCCGACCCGTCAACCGTGCGACGAGATCGCCTTCACCGAGGAGCCGGAGCCGACGATGCTGCCGAGGTACACCGCGATGGCCGTGACGACGATCGACCCCCCGGAGGGGAGGCCGAGTCCGATCGAAACGGCGAAGCCGCCGATCACCGACAGCTGGCCGAAGATGACGGCGAGGTACATCGTCTCGCGGAAGCTCCGGGCCACCTGCGAGGCGGCCGCGACGGGGACGACGAGCATCGCCGCCACGAGGATGACGCCGAGCACCTGCATCGCGCCGACGACGACGACCGCGGTCAGCACGACGAGCAGGGTATTGTAGCCGGTGACGTTCAGCTGGGCGACCCGCGCGGCCTGCTCGTCGAAGGTGATGAAGAGGAGCTGCTTGTACGTCAGCGCAACGCCTGCGACGACGATCAGCGAGAGCGCTCCCATGAGGCGCGCGCCCTCCGGCGTGACGACCGCGAGGTTCCCGAACAGGTACCCCTGGATGTTCACGCCGGTGAGCCCGTCGCCGTAGCTGATGATCAGGGTCCCGACCGCGAAGCTCCCGCTGAGCATGATCGCGATGGGTACGTCGCCGTACGCGTCGGTGCGCTCGGTGAGCCACTGGACCCCGAGCGCCCCGAGGATGCCGACCGCGAGCGCGACGAGCAGCAGCGAGCCGTTCCACCCCGTCGAGGAGGTGACGAGGATCCCGACGGCGACCCCGGCGAACGCGGTGTGCGCGAGCGTCTCGCCGATCAGCGCCATCTCGCGGTGGACGAGGAAGGAGCCGACGAGCGGGGCGACCACCCCGACGAGCACGCCAACCGCCATCGACTGCCACATGATCGGGTGTCGGAAGACGTTCGTCCCGAACGCGGCGTCCATCGCGCGCCCCATCGAGCGGAACGCGGCGTACAGCTCGCTCGCCACCGGCAGGTCCTGCGTCCAGTAGAGGAGGAGGAACGAGAGCATGACCGCCGCGACGACGCCCGTGAGCCCGATCCCGGCGAGCTCCGCGGTCCGGCGGAGTCCTCGTTCGCGGCCGGTCCGGTCCGGACGCGGACGCTCCCGCTCCCGGTCGGCCGGTGTCTCCCCGGTCATCAGTGGTGGTGGTGGACGACCTGTCCGGTCGCGCCGTACGCCTCCGCGAGGGCGTCGCTATCGACGAACGACTCCGTGTCCCCGTGGTGGTACAGCTCGGTGTTGATACAGGCGATGCGGTCCGCGCGGTCGGTGACGACGCCGATGTCGTGTTCGATGAGGATGATCGTAATCCCGTCTTCGTTGAGCTCGTCGAGGAGGGCGTAGAACGCGTCGCGCGACTCGGCGTCGACGCCGACCGTCGGCTCGTCGAGCGCGAGCAGGTCCGCGTCGCTCGCGAGGGCGCGAGCGATGTACGCTCGCTGCTTCTGCCCGCCGGACAGCTCCGAGACGAGCCGGTCGGCCAGGTCCCCGACCCCGACCGTCTCGATGGCGTCCGCGACGGCTGCGCGGTCGGCCGCGGAGAGCCGCCCTCGCCCGGCGTGCGCGAACCGCCCCATCGTGACGCACTCACGGACGGTGACGGGCATCGCGCCGCCGCGGCTCGTCGCCTTCTGGGAGACGTAGCCGATCCGGCCGCCGTCGTCGAACTCGTCGACCGGCCGGCCGAACAGCTCGACGGACCCCTCGTCGGGCTCGTGGAGGCCGAGCATGAGGTGGAGCAGCGTCGTCTTCCCGGAGCCGTTCGGTCCGACGAGCCCGAGGAAGTCGGCCTCCTCGACGGTGAGAGAGACGTCTCTCACGGCGACGGTGTCGCCGTAGGAGAACGTCACGCCGTCGAGGTCGACGATCGCGGTCACTTCGTGTGCCCCATCTGGACCGGCCGCACGTTTAGCTCTTTTACTCCGTCGCCGCGCCGCCGGGTCGGGGCGTCGCTCGGCGCGCCGGCGACCGTGCCGGTCACTGCGCCCCGAACGCCCGCTCGAAGGCCGGGACGTTGATCTCGGTCATCTGTTCGAGGTAGCCGTACCCGGCGTCGTTCCACTCCCGCGTCGTCCCCCCGGCCGGCGTGACGGGAACCGCCTCCGCCGCGCCGCTGTTCTCGACGATCGACTCGGCGAGCCGCGGCGACTGGAACCGGTCGTACAGCACCACGTCGATCCCCTCCGCGTCGACGAGGTCGATCGTGTCGGCGATCTCCGACTGGGTCGGCTCGTTCTGCGGTGAGACGCCCACCGGCGAGCGGAGCCGGAACCCGTAGCGCGCCTCCAGGTACTGGAAAGAGTTGTGGCCCGCCAACACCGCCACGTCGCGCGCGGCGTCCTCGGCGATCGACCGGAGGGCGTCGTCGATCGCGTCCAGATCCGCGGCGTACGCCTCGGCGTTGGCGGCGTACGCCTCGGCGTTGTCCGGGTCCGCCTCGCCCAGCCCGGTCGCGATCGTGTCGACCATCTCGGCCGCGAGGACCGGGTCCGTCCAGACGTGGGGGTCGTACCGGGTCCCGTTGTCGTGGTCTCCCTCATCGTGGCCCTGCCCGTCGTGGTCCCCCTCGTCGTGGCCCTCCTCGTCGTGGCTCTCCCCGTCGTGGCTCTCCCCGTGAGAGTGGTTCCACTCGAGCAGATCGCCTTCGAGCCCGTCAAGCACGTCGACCGTGGCGACCGTGTCGTAGTCGCTCTCCAGCGTCGCCGCCAGGTCTTGCGCCCACGCGAACTCCGGACTGTCGAGGTAGACGAACGCGTCCGTCGCCGCGACGTCCGCCGCGAGGGTCCCGTCGGGCGTCCACCCGTGGCCGAGCTGGCCCACGTCGACCGGGTCCTCGAAGCTCGCGTTGTCGCCCGCGACCTCGTTGGCCCAGTCGTTGAGCGTGAAGAACGCGGCGTACCCGGACTCGAACCCCTCGGAGCCGCCGCCACCGTTCCCGGCACACCCCGCGAGCGACGCCGCCGTTCCCGCGACCGCCAACCCGGCACCGCGCCGCAGCACCGACCGCCGTGAGTGAGTCATACCGATCTGTAGCGTAGATTAATAGGAAAAAGTTATTATTTCATAACCCAGTCTTAATAATCTCGCCCCCGAAACCGACCGTCGATTAACAACGCCGGAGTCGGAGCGGCGTCGGGCCCGGCGCGACGCCGCCTCATTCGGTGAGGTCGACGACCGCGGCGTCCGCGAGGTCGGCGAGCGTCTCGGGGTCGACCGCGAACACCGCGCTCGGTGTCCCGGCGGCGCCGTACACGGTGTCGTACTCGGCGAGCGTCGGGTCGAACACCGTCGGGAGCGCGGCTTCGTGGCCGATCGGCGGCACGCCGCCGATGCTCCAGCCGACGACCTCGCGGATGCGCCCCGGGTCGCCCATCTCGGCGTCGTCGGCGTCGAAGTGGTCGGCGACGGCGTCGAGGTCAAGCCGGTTCGCGCCGCTCGTGATCGCGGCGACGAGGCTTCCGTCTCGGTCGCCGCCGGAGAGCGAGACGACGATCGTCGACGCGATCGCGCCCGTCTCGCGGTCGAGCGCGTCGGCCGCCGCGGCCGCCGTCTCCGTGCCGGCGTCGAACTCCAGCACGTCGATTTCGACGCCGTACCGCTCCCGAGCCCGCCGTTCGAACTCCGCCGCGCGTGGGTGCATGCGATACGAGACCGCGCCCCGCGGACATCAACCTCTCGGAGGCGGTGAAACTGCGGCGACGGGCAGAGTCGCGGTCCGCGTCGTGGTCGGTGTCGCGAGCGCGGTCGGCGTTGCGGTCGCTCTCCGGGCGCGGTCGCCGTCGCCGGGCCGTCAGGACCCGTTACCGGGTCCGGAGTTCGTCTTTGTCCTTGATCACGCGGGCGTCGCCCTCGCCCGAGGTGATCTCGTTGACGAGGTCGTAGAGGTCGTTCTGGAGCCCGGCCGGGAAGGTGAGTACCCCAACCCAGGAGCCGTCGTTCTGCCACTCCTCGCGCTCAAGGTCGCCGAACTCCCGGATCTGCGCCTGTCCGGACCCCGCGTAGTCGGCCGGGAGCTGGACCGCCATCGTCACCTCCTCGAACCGGATCGGGATCACCGGTCGCAGCGCGTCGAGCGCGTCGTCGACCTGGTTCTCTACCGCTTCCATCGGGTCGATCTGGAACCCGGCCTCATCCAGCGCGCGCTCGATCCGCTCGGGCGGGTGCGGCGAGTCGTCCATCTGCGGGTTCACGGCGTTGCGCGTGATGGTGGTCACCAGCTGATTGTGCTTCCGCTCTTGCATCTCCGCGCGCTGCTCGGCGGTGATCTGTATCTCCCCGCGCTCGACGACCTCCGGAATGATCGAGAGCGGATCAGTGGTGCCGAAGACGGTCTCTAAATCCTCCTCTGCCGGTCGGTCGCCCCGCGAGGCGTTCTCGAAGACGTCCTCCGCGGCGATGACCTCCTCTAAGTCACCGTCGAACTCGCCGCGCTTGATCGCGAGCGCGGCGTCGGGGTCGATCAGGACCTCGAAGCGCTCCCCGTGTGACTCCAGTCGGGCCGTCACGGCCTCGTCGAGCGATATCATACCGGACGCTACCACCCCCGCGGGCAAAAAGCCTCCCGCCGCCGTCTTCGCCGCAATGAACCGCGGCGTCCGGTCGCGGCGCCCCCGCGCCGACCCGGCTACCCTCCCGCAGACGGCCGCTCGTCGTCCCACTCCTCGCGGCACGACTCCGAGCAGAAGTGTCGGTGGACGATGTCGTCGCCGTCGACCCACGTGATCGTTCGACGACCGCTCCCCAGCGCCGGCTGGCCGCACGTGGCGCACCCGGGCGCGGACTCCTCGTCGACGTCCTCCTCGAGGTCCGAGGTCGGATCTACCATACCTCCCCGTACGTCCGGGGGCACTTGAACCCGCGAAGGGCGGCAGTTCTGGCCACGACGACGCCCGACCCTCGGCGGGACGGGTCCGGCAGCTACCGCCTCGTTCGCGCGTCGCGGTCGGTCGCCCTGCGCGACGGGTGTTCGACGGTGATCTCTCGGTCGGGGCTCGGCCCGACGACGGTCCGCTCGCGGCCGTCGGGCCACCGCACGTCCACGCGCAGCGGCTTCGCGCCGCCGAGCCCGAAGTGCGCGACCGGCTCCGTCTGACAGAGGCAGCCGCCGCCCGCGTCGATCGCCCGCCGCTGGACGCCGTCGGCAGTCTCCAGCGTGACGACCGCGCCGCGCGCCGGCGCGCCCTGCCGCGTCGTCGGGCGCACGCGGAGCCAGCCGGCGTCGGGCGCGTCCGTGGCGCCGTACACCGTCACCGGCTGCGCGGCGACCTCGCCGTGGACGACGAGGAGTTCGAGGGCCCCGTCGCCGTCGACGTCGGCCGCGACCGCGCCGGTGCCGAACCCGTCCGGCTCCGCGGCCGGCCCGGGCGGGACGGGCTCCCACCCCGGCGGCTCGCCCGGGCGGTCGACGCGCTCGAACAGCCGGTTCTCCGCGCCGCAGACGTTGAAGAAGAGCTCCTCGCGCCCGTCGTTGTCGAAGTCCGCGGCGACGACCGTCCGGACCGCGCCCACCTCGCGGAGCGGGGCGGGGGCCACGTCGTCGTAGCCGCCCGCCGGCGAACAGCGCAGGAGGCGGCTGGGCGCGGCCTCGTTGCCGACCGCGAGCGCGAACGTCCCGCCCTCGTCGACGACCGCCGCGCCGCGGGTGTCGCCGCTGGGATCGGAGAGGGCGGGACCGCCGTCCGTGCGGTCGTAGTGGCCGTCGCGGTTGCTGAACAGCCGGTTCGGTCCCCCCTCGACGCCCGCGAACAGGTCGCCCTCGCGGGAGCGGTACGGGACCGCGAGCAGCGACCGACAGCCGCCGTCGACCTCCAGCCCGACCGCCTCGGCCATGTCGGTCACCTCGCCGTCGTCGCCGAGCTCGTAGAACGCGAGCGGGGCGGCGTAGCCCGAGACCGCGACGCCGTACCGGCCGGTCCCCAGTCGGTCGAGCGCCGCGACCGACCGGCCCGCGCGGACGTCGAGGCGGTCGGCGTTCACCTCCCGCGCGAACACGTCGGTCCAGCGGTACCGGTCGGCCTCCAGTCGGCTCAAGAGGAGGTCGGGGTCGCCGCCGTCGACGCCGCGCGCGCAGTTGTGAACGTACACCTCCTCGCAGCCGTCGGCGTCGAGGTCGGCCGCGCACACGCCCATCCCGTGGCGCGTCCCGTCGGCGACGATCCCGCAGGCGGTGTCGACGTAGCGGCCGTCCTTCCGGGCGTACAGCCGATTCGGCTCGCCGTAGCCGGCGACGAAGACGAGCGGTCCGTCGCGGCCGGGCGTCACCGCGACCCCGTATCCGCGCATCGGGCGTCCGTCGTCGAGGAGACCGGACCGCTCCGTGAACATGGCCGCCCGTCACCGCTCCGAGAATATGAACGCACGGGTTGGATACGAGCGGCTCCCGCGGTGAGAAATGGTAACCGAGGCTATAGGTTCCGCTCGATGTACCGGTTCACCCGCGATATCCGGTCGGCGTCGAACGTCCATAGCCCGCGCCAGACTCGCGGCTCCGTCTCG
The DNA here is from genome assembly GCF_002727095.1 of Halorubrum sp. C191. Taxonomy (NCBI): domain Archaea; kingdom Methanobacteriati; phylum Methanobacteriota; class Halobacteria; order Halobacteriales; family Haloferacaceae; genus Halorubrum; species Halorubrum sp. C191. The sequence goes on from NZ_NHNZ01000110.1 coordinate 39,045, forward strand.
ACCGCGAGGAGTCCGACGCCGCCCTCGACACCGCGCTTGAGGTCGCTACTCGGGTCGCTCGCGGCCGAGTGCGGTCCCTCCGGCGGCCGGTACACCACGAACCAGCTATCTGTGAAGTCCGGGTCGTTCCCGGCGTGGATCACGGCGTCGAGGTCCGCCGGGAGCCTGTCGGGGACCCCGTAGAGGTGCGTGTCGACGGCGGTCTCGGTGACGCGCTCGTAGACGTTCCGCGTGCCGACCTCGTCGTCGATCCGCGAGAGCCGCTGGAACGACGAGCGCAGGGTGCCGTCGCCGGCGGCCCACGCCGCGCGCTCGATGAACCGCGAGATGGTGATGAGGAGCAGCTTCTGTCGGTTCGATTCGGGATACCCGCGGAGCGTGAACGTCGCGTCGCCGAGGCCGCTTATCACCGACGGGAGATCGACGTCGCCGAGGGACCGGCTGCCGGTGACGTACAGGTCCGAGTTGACGAAGAGCACCGCGTCGCCGAGTTCGGCGAGCGTCGAGCCGGCGACCACCTCGCCGCCCTCCATGAGCAGCACGAGGTTCTCGATCTCGTCGGGGTCGCCGCCGTCGAACGGAACGTCGTCGTGGCGGCGAAGCACCTCGACATCGAGGGAGGGGACGGTCCCGGTGTCATCGTCGAGCACGCCGGTCGTCGCCAGTTCTCGGGCGGTGAGACCGTGCGTCCGCTCGCCGCTCGCGGCTCCGGCTGGCCCCGCGCCGTCGGTGACTCGTCGATCGCCCGAGCCGGTGATCACGCGGCCGTCGACCACTCCCACCGCGTCGTCGCCGAACGTGTCCACGAGCATGTTCAGCACGGGGTCCGGGTCGGTCCGGTTGACGATGACGACGGAGCGCTCGGGGCCGTCGAAGCGATCGAGAAACTGTTCGAGTGTCACGTGTACCGGTGTGGGCGTGTCCTCCTCATAAGGATTCTCGCACAGTTATCGCGTCCGATAACCACCGGTGAGCGGGGAAACCGCGACGTGCCGAGTCGGGTCCGGCGCGGGGGCGGAGCGACGGGACCTTACGCTCCCAGCGCGTCCTCGAGCAGCTGGAGCGGGTGTTCGATCTCGTAGCCGGTCCCGTGTTCCATCTGCATCGCGCAGGTCGGGCACTCGGTCATCCCGACCTCGCCCTCGGCGTCCTCCATGTGCTCGAACATCTCCGCGCCGATCTCCATCGACTTCTCGTACTTCTCCTCCTTCCAGCCGTAGGTGCCGGAGATGCCGGAACAGGAGTCGCCGACGTCCTCCATCTTCACGCCGTCGACGTCGCGGAACGTCTCGACTGCCTGCCGGGAGAGCCCCTGATTCCGGGCGTGACACGGCGCGTGATACGCGAAGGCGCGCTCGTCGTCGAGCCCGCCGGCCTCGTCGAGCGCCTCCTCTAGGTCCTCGTGGATGCGGAGGTACTCCAGCGCCTCGAAGGTGTGCTCGGCGACGTCGTCGATCCCGTGGAGGTCGAACAGCTCGGGGTACTCCTGGCGCAGCGACAGCGAACAGGAGGTACAGGAGGCGATCACGTCCGCGCCGTCGGCGATGGCCTCGACGAGGTTCTCGACGTTCGTCTCCGCGTGGCGGCGGGCGTCCTTCAGCATCCCGTTCGCGAACATCGGCGTGCCCGAGCACTTCTGGGGCGGGACCATCACCTCGTAGCCGAAGTGCTCGTAGACTGAGACCAACGCCTTGCCGACCTCGGGCGTGTTGTAGTTGGAGTAGCAGCCGTGGAAGTACGCCACGCGCTTGTCGGGGTTCTCCACCTGTGCGCCGCCGCGCGCCTTCCACCACTCGCGGAACGTCTCCGTGGCGAACTCGGGGAAGTCGCGCTCCTTCGGGATCCCCATAACCTTCTCCATCGCCCACCGCGCGGGGCCGAAGTTCATCGCGAACGATGCGGTCCGGGGGAACATACTCGCGAGGCTCGCCGAGGTGCGGTAGTTCGCTAACACCCGATTCCGGATGTACTCGACGGAGAGCTTCTCCATCTGGCGCTCGACGAACTGCCCGCGGGCCTCGTTGTGCATCTGGGAGAGCGGCACTCCCGAGGGGCAGGCGTCGTCACAGCGCATACAGTTCGAACAGGAGGTGATCGACTCGTCGATGTCGTGGTCGTCCTTCCGTTTGAGCCGCCACTGCTCGGGGCCCTGGAACTTCGGCCCGGGGAACTCGTCGTCGACCTCAGCCACCGGGCAGGAGGTATCGCAGCTCGTACACTTGTAACAGGAGTCGGCCCCCTCGCGGAGGTCGAGGTCGCCGCCGGGGAACACGTCGACCGGGTCGTACGCGTCCGGGTCGAGCTCGGTCGAATCCGCTCCGGCCGAGGCGCTTTCGACGCCGCCGTCGGTTGCGGCGCGGTCGCCCGCGGTCGCGTCCGTCTCCGCGACTTCCCCCTCGTCGGGGACGAACACCGACGGCTGCTCGTCGCGGCCGGACTCCGGGACGCCCGGCGTCGGCCCCTCGTAGCCGCCGTCGCTCGACTCGGTCGCCTCGTTCGACTCCCCCGCGTCTCCGTCGTCGTCCGTGTGTCGTGTCATTGGTTCGCCTCCGTCGCCGCCTGTCGCCCGGCCGCGAGGCCGGTCGCAAGCGACACCCCGCTCGCGGACTTCTCCCGCGCCGCGTCCGCGCCGCCGACGACGCCGCCGGCCGCGAACACGTTCTCGTACTGTACCGTTCCCTCGGCGTCCGTGGGGCGACACCGCTCGTCGGGCCGGACCCCGAACCGCGCGTACGGCTGGTCGCCGAACGCGTCGTCGACGAACCACTCGTACCGGTCGTCCGGCTGGTCGACGTGGAGGTCGAGGACGGGCTCCCGGACCCCCTCCCGGTCGGAGTCGAGCCCCTTCCCGACGAGCCCGCCGGTCGCTAGCACGAACGCGTCGGCGCCGTACGGCGCCGTGCGACCCTTCCGATCGACCGCGACCGTCTCCACGCGACCGTCGGTCGCGGACTCGACGCCCACGACGGGGTTCCCGGTCTCGAACCGGACGCCCTCGGCGTCGAGCGCGTCGAACAGGCGGTCTTCGAGCCGCAGGCCGGGGAGGCTCGGCGGGCCCATCGGGATCTCGAACACGTCGGCGCCGAGCCGGTCAGCGAGTTCTTCGCGGACCTCCTCGCCCCGGTCGTCGCCCAGGAACGCGGGGAAGCCGACCCGCTCGACGCGGTCGACGCCGCCTGCCTCGTCGACCACGTCGTGGAGGTGCGGCGCGACCGCCTTCGCGAGCGCCTCGCGGGCAGGGACGCCGTCTATCTCCTCGTCGTGGTCGAGCGCCTTCGCGAGCCGGGTGATCTTCGCGTCGGCGCGGAACGCCTCCGCGAACTCGACCTCCGCGCCCGCGGCGTCGAACGGCACGCCCGCGGCCTCGAGCCGCCCCGCGAAGGCGCGCGCGTCGTACTCCGTGAGCGACCGGAACCCGACGACCAGCATCGGGCGGTCGTCGCTCGCGAGCCCCGCCTCGGCGGCCGCGGGGTAGCGCGCCGTCGGCTTCACCGCGCCGCCGAACGTCGGGACGAGGGCGTTGCGGTCGGTGTGGCCGCCGCGGTACGCGTCGCCCGCGAGGTCGTCGAAGAGGTCGAGCCCCTCCCGGAGCGCGTCGCTCCCGACGACCCGATACGGGTGCGACTCGGGGAGCCGGTCGATCCCCTCGAACGGGTCGGCGAGCGGCCCCTCCGGGTCCGGCCACTCGTCGCGGTCGAGGTTCCGGCCCGCGGTCGGCGGCCCGTCCCGGAGCGGCTTCGCGGGCTCGGTCGCCGGGACGTAGCCGAGCGCGTCGATCAGCCCGGAGGCCTGCCGCAGCGTGCTCGACTTGTGCGAGACGAGCCGCACGTCCGCGCCCTCGCGGGCGGCCGAAACCGCGGCCGTGATCGCGGCGAGGCCGCCGCCGATCACGAGCACGTCGCTGTTTATCGCCATCAGCGCCCTCCGTCGGTGGCCGCGTCGTCACTTGCGCGGCCCCCGTCGGTCGCCGCGTCGTCGCTTGCGCGACCCCCGTCGGTCGCCGCGTCGTCGCTTGCGCGGCCACCGTCCGCGGCCGCGGTCCCTGTGTCGCCGCCGGAGCCGTCGGCGCCCGGCGCGTCGGCGCCCGCGTCGAACGCGCCGAAGTCCACCTCGCCGTCGAGGTTCGCGGGGTCGCCGTCGCGGTTCATCGTGGTCGCGTGGAGCAGGTGGTTCAGCATCGCCTGCGAGAGCTGTTCGCCCCACAGCGCGTGGCGCTGGCCCTTCCAGCGCTCCTGGTACAGCTCGTCTTCCGCGTCGCGGACGACCGGCTCGGGGTACTCCTCGGCGAGCTCCGACGCGATGCGGTGCGTACAGAAGCCGCCCTGGCAGTTCCCCATCGAGGCGCGGGTCCGCAGCCGGACCGCGTTGAGGTCGGAGCCGGCGTCGTCGACAGCGTCCTGGACCTCCGCGCGGGTCACGCTCTCGCAGTTACAGACGATCGGGTTCGGGTCGTACTCGTCGAGCACGTCGTCGGCCCGGGAGCCGAGCCGCTGGCCCGAGCGCCGCGCGACGGGCGACCGGAGCCCGAACTCGTCCATCAGCTCCTCCATGCGCGCCGGGTCTTCGGAGCCCGGCAGCGGCGCCTCGGCGGTGTCGCAGGTCGCCTCGTGGCCGAGCGTCTCGCAGACGTGGTCGGAGATGGACTCGGCCATCATCCGGTAGGTGGTGAGCTTCCCGCCGACGATGGTCGTCATCCCCGGAAGGTCGTCGCGGTCGCCGTGGTCGAGGAGGAAGTAGTCGCGCGTGATGTCGGTCGGGTCCTCGGTGCCGGTCCCCGGGGGCTCGTACAGCGGGCGGACCCCCCAGAACGAGCGGAGCGTGCGGGCGTCTTCGAGCGCCGGCACGAGCTCCGAGAGCGTCTCGATCATCAGGTCGACCTCCCAGTCCTCCTCGGGGTAGTCCTCGGGGTCGTCGACCTCCTCGTCGGTCGTGCCGAGGATACAGGCGGTCTCGTGGGGGACGATGATGTCGGCGTCGCCCTTCGGCCGACAGCGGTTGATCACGGTGTCGACCTGCCGGGTGTTCATCACTGTCATCACGCCCTTCGAGGGGCGCACCTCCACGTCGACGCCGGCCATCTCGCCGACGTTCCCCGCCCACGCGCCGGTCGCGTTGACGACGTGCCGCGCGCGGATCTCCTCGGTCGTCCCCGGCTCGCGGTGGACGCGCTTCCCCGGTCCCGTCTCGTGTTCGATCTCGACGCCGACGACCTCGCCGTCCTCGACGAGCACGTCGGTCACCGGTGCGTGGGTCTCGATTCGCGCGCCATGCTCGCGGGCGTCCGCGGCGTTCGACACGCAGAGCCGGAACGGGTCGATCGCGCCGTCTGGTAAGGCGATCGCCTTCTCGACGTCGCGCGCGAGGTACGGCTCGCGACGGCGCGCCTCCTCGCCGTCGATCACCTCGGCGGGAATGTTACACGCCTTACATCCCTCCAGCTTCTCCTGGAAGTACTCCTCGGAGTCCTCGGGTCGCTTGACGAACATTCCCCCCGTCTCCTCGACGCAGTGGGCCGCGATGTCGCGGAGAACTCGGTTCTCCTCGATACACTCCTCCGCGCTCTTCTGGTCCGAGACCGCGTAGCGGCCCCCGCTGTGGAGGAGCCCGTGCATCCGTCCGGTCGTGCCGTGCGTCAGGTTCCCCTTCTCGACGAGGACCGCGTCGAGCCCCCGTCGCGCCAGGTCCCTGACGACGCCGCACCCCGTCGAGCCCCCACCGACGACGACGACGTCCACTTGTCTGTCCATGCGAGCCACTTGGACCCCGACCACTTTACTTTACCTCCCGAGGTGCCCCACCCATAACTATCACGGATATTCAAGTAGTGTAATCCCTGCCAGCGCCGATTTATTTATATACTAGACTTTTTCATTCGCGCCGATGTCCGGATTTCAACAGGAAGATTATTATGGTAGTACATTATGTTCACGATCGGCGTGGTAGCTTCCGTGAAGATATGTCGCGGCGGCGGCGGTGCGTCTTCCGGCCGTTTCGGTCCGGCTCCGGACGGGTCGGCCTCGACGGTCGGACGCCGTGACGGCGAACGCGACCCCGGATGCGCCCTCGACGACGAGGCCGAGCCGGTCGCCGACGCACGCGGACCAGCGCCACAGGAGGGATCCACAACATGACACAGTACGTCGGTGCGATAGACCAGGGGACGACCGGGACTCGATTCATGGTGTTCGACCATGAGGGCCAGGTCGTCGCGAACGCCTACGAACAGCACGAACAGATCTACCCGAACCCGGGCTGGGTCGAACACGACCCGATCGAGATCTGGGAGAACACCCAAGAAGTCGTCCTCGACGGGCTCGCCGAGGCCGGGCTCGACGCCGATCAGCTCGAGGCCATCGGCATCACCAATCAGCGCGAGACGACCATCGTCTGGGACAAAGACTCCGGACGGCCGGTCCACAACGCGCTGGTGTGGCAGGACCGTCGGACGACCGACCGCGTCGAGGAGCTACAAGAGGACGAGAAGGTCGAGGAGATCCGCGAGAAGACCGGCCTCGAGGCCGACGCGTACTTCTCGGCGACCAAGACCGAGTGGATCCTCGACAACGCGGAGCCGCTCAAGATGCAGAGCTCGCGCGGCGGCGACCTCCGCGACCGCGCTCGCGCAGGCGAACTCGTGATGGGCACCATCGACTCGTGGCTCATCTACAACCTGACGGGCAACCACATCACGGACGTCACGAACGCCTCCCGGACGATGCTGTACAACATCCGGGAACTGGAGTGGGACGACGAGCTCTTAGACGAGTTCGACGTGCCCAAGGAGATGGTGCCCGAGGTACGCCCCTCCTCCGACGAGGACTACTACGGCCACACGGACGCCGACGGCTTCCTCGGCGAGGAGGTCCCGGTTGCCGGCGCGCTCGGTGACCAGCAGGCCGCGCTGTTCGGCCAGACCTGCTTCGACGAGGGCGACGCGAAGAACACCTACGGCACCGGCTCGTTCTACCTGATGAACACCGGGACCGACGCCGTCGAGTCCGACCACGGACTGCTGACGACGATCGGGTTCCAGATGTCAGGCGAGCCCGTCCAGTACGCGCTCGAAGGGTCCATCTTCATCACCGGCGCCGCCATCGAGTGGCTCGAGGACGTCGACCTGATCAACAACGCGGCACAGACCGCGGAGCTGGCGCGCTCGGTCGACTCGACCGACGGCGTCTACATGGTCCCGGCGTTCACGGGACTCGGCGCGCCGCACTGGGACGGCCGCGCACGCGGGACCATCGTCGGGATGACCCGCGGCACGAGCAAGGAGCACATCGTCCGGGCGACGCTCGAATCGATCGCCTACCAGACCCGCGACATCGCCGAGGCCATGGAGGCCGACTCCGGCGTGGAGACCACGACGCTCCGCGTCGACGGCGGCGCGGTGAAGAACAACTTCCTCTGTCAGCTCCAGTCCGACATCATCCAGACCGACATCGCGCGGCCCGAGGTCGACGAGACCACCGCGCTCGGCTCGGCGTACGCCGCCGGGCTCGCGGTCGGCTACTGGGACAACGTCGACGAGCTGCGCGACAACTGGCAGATCGACCGCGAGTTCACGCCCGAGAAGGACCAGGCCGATGTCGACAAACTCTACGGCCGCTGGGACGACGCGGTCGAGCGCTCGAAGAACTGGGCGATCGACGAGGAGGACGAATAGATGAGCGTCGAACTGCTGCCGGAACTGGCCGTCACGGCCGACACCGTGCTACAGGTCGGCTACGACCCGGGCGCGCCGACCGACGTGATCCAGAGCCTGACCAATCCAGCGATCCTTCTCGGGGCGCTCGCGGGCGGCGCCTTCGGGGCGGCGCTCGGCGCCCTGCCGGCGTTCATCTTCACGGGCTTCCTCGTGATCGGCGGGTCGCTCGGCGGCGGTGGATTCGGCGTGGACGTCGGGTTCGGTCCCGTCTTCGGCCCGCATATCTCCTTCGCGGGAGGTGTCGCGGCCGCCGGTTACGCTGCCAACAAGGGCTATATGGAGTCCGGATTCGACTACCACAACGCGAAGGACATCGGCTTCGCGCTGGGGAGTAAACCCGACATCCTCGCCGTGGGGGCCGTCTTCGGCGTCTTCGGCGTCCTCATCGAGCAGCTCTCCCGGCAGCTGGCGATCCCGGTCGACCCGATCCCGGTGAGCATCGTCATCAGCGCCCTCGTCGTTCGGGCGGTGTTCGGATACAGCATCGTCGGCAAGGTGAGCGACAAAGCGAACGGCTACTTCGACATGGGGCCGTTCGAGCGCGAGCAGATGCGCGAGCCCGGCGAAGTGGTGGGCGACGGCGGCAAGGCCAGCGAGGACCGCCTCGCCGTCGAGCCGTGGCTGCCGAACATGTACAAGTGGTCGCACGTCGCGGCGATCGGCTTCTTCGCCGGTCTCGCCTCGGCCGTCATCACGTACAACATGATCACCGGCGGGCACGGCCTCATCGCCGTGTTCGCCGGCTTCGGGATCAGTGCCGGGTCGCTGCTGTTCCTGAACCTCGGCGTCGACCGGATCCCGGTCACCCACCACATGACGCTGGCGGGGTCGACCGCCTTCCTCTCCGTGTGGCAGGGAGGCATCACGACGCTCACGGACCTCTCGGCGGCCGACCTGACCGCGCCGCTGGCGTTCGGCGCCGCGCCCGCGCTGCTGTTCGGCGCGCTGTTCGGCGTGTTCGCCGCGGTCGTCGGTGAGGCGTCGCAGCGCGTGTTCTACGCGCACTCCGACACGCACTTCGACCCGCCGGCGGCCGCCATCGTGGTCTGGTCGCTGACGCTCGGCCTGCTCGTCATCGCCGGACTGCTCAACTGGGCCGTCTGGATCCCCGGCACGGGGATCTAACGCGTCCTCACTTTCGGCAGGGGTCTTTTATTATGGCACATCGCTCATCCGCGGTCGGTCGGAATCGCCCGGACAGCGACCGGTGTCTCGGTGACGGCGCCCCGGTGCGACCGTCAGTCCGGGAGCAACGCGGAGAAGGCGAGGAACGCGCCGGCGGCGACCGCGGACGCGGCGACGGCGACCGTCGTCACCTCGACGCCGAGGTACCGGGCGACCAGGGCGAGCGCGCCCGCCAGAACGAGCGCGACTCCGACCGCGCCGTGGTGGTAGCGCCCCGCAGTCGGCTGGTCGGCGACCGCCGCCGAGTCGCGGTCGACGAAGATCCGGGCGCCCCACCACACCGAGCCGAACCGGGCGCCGATCCCGATCGCGGCGGCGGCGATCGAGACGAACTCGATGTCGCCGACGGTGAACATGCCGGCACCGAACGCGGCCACGGTCGTCAGGACGGCGACAACTTTGCTCCGGTCGTCGACCGTGTGGAGCGCCTCCACGCCCGGGTCGTTCGACATACCAGTCGTAGTTCGCCCGACGCTGGTATAGGTTTCCATCGGGCGAGTCCCGCGCTCGCTCCCGCGACCGCGGTCGGCGCCGTCGAGGGCGCGCGTCCGGTGAGCCCTCGCCACGGAGCGAACGTGGGGTATTTAATCACCGCGCCGAGGAGGTGGTGGTATGTTGGACCGGCTCGGGCTCGACCGGCGGGATCGGCGGAACCTCCTCGTCGTGATGGCAGTCGTCGCGGCCGTGACGGCGGTGGTCTCGGCGGGAACGATCTCCGTTCGGCTCGTCGTCGGCGTGATAGCCGGCCTCATCAGCGGAGTCGTCTTTGTCGTCTCCACGGCGCTCATCAACCGATACAAACCCGAACACTGGTAACGGGCCGGTCGGCGCGCCGAACCCGCCCGACCGCGCCGCCGCGCGCGCTCCGCGAGTCGCGACAGTTTTGTTCGGCGATCACGGAGGGGGGCCCGTGAACATCGACGACCGGATCGAGCGACGGCTCGGCTACGACGCGGGCATGAGCGTTCTCGCCGACTTCGAGGCCGTCTCCCCGGTCACCCACGTCGACTCGCCGGTCGGCCGCGGCCCGGCTATCGAGCGCCTGCTCGACGTGTTCGAGCCCGCGTTCTCCGGGTCGCTCCCGCCGAGCGTCTACGTGTACGGCCCGAAGGGGAGCGGGAAGTCCGCCGTCGTCTCCTCGCTGTTCGACCGGCTCGCGGCGCACAGCGGCCCCCGTCGGGCCATCCAGACGACGACGCGGGCGGTCGAACCGACGATCCCCGGGTTCGTCTACGTCGACGCCCGGCGGGCGTCGACCCGCTTCCGACTGTACCACGCGATGCTGGCCGCCATGAGCGACGACTCCGTTCCCGACCACGGGATCGGGACCGAGGAGCTGGCCGCCTCCCTGCGCGACGCGATGCGCACCGGTCCGGACCTCGTCGTCGCTGTCGACCACGCGAACGAGGCCGAGACGCCGACGGCGGCGACGCTGATCGACTGGCTGAACGACGTGGGCGAGCGGCTCGTCCCCGCGTTCCTCGGCCGCGATCCGCCGGACGCGATCGGCTGGGAGCCGGAGACGACCGTCGAGTTCGCGAAGTACCGCCGACACGTGCTCGTCGAGCTGCTGACGAGCCGGTGCTCGACGGGGCTCGGCCGAGACGCGCTCAGCCACGACCAGATCCGCGAGGTCGTCGAGTGGGCCGCGGGCGACGCCCACGACGCCCTCGCGGCCGTGATGGGCGCGGCGGTCAACGCGGAGCGGTCGGGGGCGTCGACGATCCGATCCGGCGACGTCGACGCCGGCGTCGACGGCGTTCCCCGGCCCTGCGTGGCGCTGGGGCGTGTGCTCGCGCTCCCCGAGAGCCGCCAGCGGCTCCTCTACGAGCTCGCCGGGCTCTCCGAGGACGAGCGCTCGACCGTCGGCGTGGCGACGGAGACCATCGCGGCGCGCTCGGGCGTCGACCTCTCGGCGTCGACGGTCAGGCGCGTGCTCTACGAGCTGGCCGACGCCGGCCTGCTCGAACGAGTCACCGTCCGCGAGACCGACGGTAAGGGCCGACCGCCGAGCCGGCTCGTCCCGCTGTTCCCGACGGTCGTCTTCAGCGAGCTGTTCGACCGTCGCACCCGCTCCGGGTAGGCGCCGCGCGGGCGGCCGCCGTCCGGTCCGCCCTGCCTCCGTTCGAACGGAAGACAGTTGTCGCCGTGCCGCCGACCCGATGGTATGGTTCCGCCCCTCGCGCTCGACATCGACGGTACGCTGACGACGCCGAGCGGCCGGATCGATCCGCGAGTCTTCGAGTTGTTGCCCGGGTGGGACGCGCCGGTCGTGTTCGCCACCGGCAAGGCGTTCCCGTACCCGGTGGCGCTCGCGCACTTCCTCGGCCGCGACGAGACCGTGATCGCGGAGAACGGCGGCGTCGCGTACGTCGGCGGCGAGACGACGCTCGTCGGCGACCCGGACGCGGCGTGGGCCGTCGTCGAGGCGTTCCGCGAGCGCGGCGGAGCGATCGGCTGGGGCGACGGCGACACGGTGAACCGCTGGCGCGAGACGGAGGTCGCGCTCGGACCCGACGTCGACGCGGGGCTGCTCCGCGAGGTCGCCGCGGCCGCGGGCGACGACGTGGAGATCGTCGACACCGGCTACGCCTACCACGTAAAATCGGTGGGGGTCAGCAAGGGTCGCGCGCTCCGCGTCGTCGCCGAGGCGCTCGGCGTCGACCCCGCCGCGTTCGTCGCGATCGGCGACAGCGAGAACGACGCGTCGACGTTCGGCGTCGCCGGCGAGTCGTACGCGGTCGCCAACGCCGACGCCGCCGCCCGCAATGCCGCCGACGAGGTGGTGGACGACGGGTACATGAACGGGACGGTCTCGGTGCTCGAACGGCTGCGCGAGCGCGCCGAGTAGTCCGTATCCGGCGGCGGAGCGCGTCCGCTCTGCTCAGCTCGTCCCGGCGACTCCGGGGGACGCGTACGGGTCATCAGTTCGATTCGGGGGCATCGCCCTCGGGGTCGGTCTCCGCTCACGCGTCCGTCACGGCCGCGAGTTCGCGGAGCGAGTCGATTTCGTGGGTGGGCGCGACGGAGAGGGTCGTGTCCCGGCAATGTGGCCGTCGGACGAACGCCGAGTCCAGCCCGGCCCGGTGGGCCGCTCTCACGTCACTCTCGCTGTCGCCGACGTAGAGCGCCGACTCGGCGCCGAGCTCCGCGAGCGCCCGGTCGAGATAGTGCGTGTTCGGCTTCTTCAGGTCCAGGCTCTCGACACTCTTCTCTCGGCCGTGATAGGTGTCGAACGCGTGCCGCAGGCCGAAGAAGTCCAACACGAACGCGACCGTGCTGTGGTGGTTGTTGCTCACGACGCCACGGGGTCGATCGAGGTTCGTGACGCTCTGAACGTCGTCGTAGAGCGCCCGTGACCCCGACTCGAACTTCTCGAACTGAGACCGTTCGTCGAGCCGCTCTCGGGCTCGCCAGAACGCCTCCACGTCCACGTCGTAGACCGCGCACATCTCACGCAGTCTCTCGACGGTCGTCCCGCGTACGACGTCGTCGACGTGCGCTTGGTCCGGGTCTCGGACGCCTACCGCTTCGAACGCTTCCCGCGTCGCTTCGACCGCCGTCTCGTGGGCCGGCGGCTCGACCAAGACGCCGTCGTTGTCGAAGAGAACCGCGTCGTATCCGGTCACGTCTCCGTGTTTCCCGAAATTCGGATTAGTCGTTTCGGTGTCCCGGTTCGACCGGCCACACGGCGGCCGCGTCGAGAGGGTGGCGTCGTCGGCCAGCGACCGCTGCGATCACTCCTCACCGTACGGGTACCGCGCCGTCGACCCGCATTCCGTACACCGGACGACCACGCGCCCGGGTCGCGTCCGGACGCGGCTCGTCTTGCCGGGGCGGAGGTAGACGGCGCAGTCGTCGCAGGCGCGCCGTGAGAGCTCGGCGGGAACGCCGCAGCGGTTGCGCTCGGCGATCCGGCGGGCGCGGGCGACGTACTCGCGGGCGCGATCGTACTCGTCGTCGACGACGGCCTCGCGAGCGAGCGCGAACAGCCGCTCGATCCGCTCCGCCGGGATGCCCATGTCACCGAGGGCGGCGCGCGGCGTCAAAGAGGTTGTTATCCGGGTCGGGCGGGGCGGCCGCCCGGACCGTGCCGACGCTCCGGACGCGGGGCGCCGGCCGGGACCCGCACGCTTTTTTATCGGTCCGACCCAACCGAGTGATATGAAAGAATCCCTGATGGACGTGATCTGCTGTCCGCTCGACAAGGCGACTCTCGAACTCGACGTCGACGACGCGGACGACGAGGAGGTCCTCGCCGGGACGCTCACCTGTACGGAGTGCGGCGAGACGTACCCCATCGAAGACGGGATCCCGAACCTCCTCCCGCCGGACATGCGCGAGGAGGCGGCTGCGTAGGGGGTTCCGCTCCGGAGCGGCGGGAGCGGATCCGCCCCGAGGCGCCGACCGCGGCGACGGCCTCCGGCGGTCGACGCCGCCGCCCGAACTCCTCGCTCGTGTGAATCTTTTTTTAGTGCGGGGTCGTGGTTCCACCCGTGCCGACACTCGACGTCGAACTGAACGGGGAGGCGGTCCACGACATCGACGCGCCGGACTCGTTCGTCACCGACGGGCCGTTCCCGGTCGTGCTCGAGAACAGCGGCCGCTCGACGCACGTCCACCTTCACTTCGACGACGAGCTGGACCGGGTGGCGACGCTCGACGAGGGGAACCACTTCGTCGCCGACGAGGCCACCCGTCACGTCCACGTGTCGACCGCCGACGTCGACGAGCGGGTCCGCGGCAAGCTGAAGATCGTCACCGGCTACGGGTCGAACACGCGCTACGTCGACGTGCGGGTCGATCCGTCGCCCGACTCCCCGAGCGAGCCCGTCGCCGTCGACGAGACGCTCTCCGCCCCCCCGGAGCAGACCCCGGAGGTGCCGCCCGGGCAGCGCGCGGTGAACGCGCTCGACCGACTCGTTCGGCGCGGCGGGGTCGCGGGCGCGGCGTTCGGGCTGATCGCGGTCGTCGCCGCGGTGGGAGTCGCGCTCGCCGCCGACAGCGCCGTCGTCTGGCTCGCGGTGGGGGTCGCGCTGATGACCGCGTTCGGCGCGGTGCTGCTCGCGGTGACGTGAGGCGACGCGGGTCGCCGTCCCGCCCGTTCCCCCGCGCGCGGTCCGCGTCCTCTCGGTCGGGATCCGCGCGCTTTTAACCGTCCCGGCGGAACGAGACGCCATGAGCTTCGAGAAGGAAGACGAGGTCGTGCTCCACGACAAACACAGCGAGTACGACGGCGAGTCGGGCACGATCACGCAGGTGATGGAGACCATGTTCGGCGACGCGACGTACACGGTCAGCTTCGAGGACGGCCAGGAGACGGGCGTCCCCGAGGACGCGCTCGACGCCGTCGAGAGCGAGGAGTAACGCCGCCCCCACCCGTCCCGCATGCCGAAAGTCCCCTTCCACTACGTCGACCTCCGCGCGTTCTCGTACGCCACCGAAGACGTCAAACGGGTCGAGCAGGCGCTGTACTCCCTCCTCCCCGACGAGGTCGAACTCGACCGCGTCGAGAACGTGGGGCACCACGGGGACCGCATCGTCGTGCTCTCGGCGCGGGTCGAGCGGGCCGACGAGATGCGACACGTGTTAGACCGGCTCGCAGAGCTGGAGGACCTCGACCGCGTCCTCGACGAGCTTGACGAGCGGGTCGACGACAACTGCGCGCTGTTCCTCCGCCTCGACAAACAGGCGGCGTTCCGCGACGAGGTCCGCCTCGGCCCGGGTCTCACCGTCCGCACGAAGGTCGAGGCGTACCCGGCGAAGAAGGAGAAGGCAGTCGCGAACGCCCGCGAGACGCTCTCGCGGCTGGCCGACGACGACTGACAGACTACTGCTCGGCGACAACTGATCGACGACGGCCGCGCGATCGAGCCGCGCTCTCCCGGTCGCGTGCCCCGGCCGCACCCGCGGCGTGACTTTTTCACCTGTCCCGTTGATGTCACGTCATGACCGATCCGTTCGTGGTCGTCGGCGCCGACGCGGCTGGATTGAGCGCGGCCAGCAAGTTCCGTCGCGAGGCGCCCGACCGAGAGGTCGTCGTCTTCGAGAAGGGTCGCTGGATCTCGTACGCCTACTGCGGGATGCCGTACTTCATCGCCCGCTACGTCGACCGCATGTCGGACCTCCTGTCGCTGTCGCCGAGCGAGGTCGACGAGCGGGGGATCGACCTCCGACGCGGCCGGGAGGTGGTCGCCGTCGACCCCGACGCGAAGCGCGTCACGGTCGAGACGGCCGACGGTGATCGAGTCGAGCAGGCGTACGGCGACCTCCTCGTCGCCACCGGCGCGCGCGCCGACTCCGGCCCCTTCGACGTGCGCGGCCTCGACGGCGCGTTCACGCTTCACGACATGGACGCGGCGGCCGCCATCGACGCGTACGTCGCGGACCCCGACGACTACGACTCGGACCGCGTCGACGTGAGCGCGGTCGACCGCGACCGCGTCGAGCGCAACGCGGCGATGCCGGCCCCCGAGACCGCCGCGGTCGTCGGCGGCGGGTACGTCGGCGTCGAGGTCGCCGAGGCGCTCTCGGAGCGCGGGGTCGACGTCCGCGTCTTCCACCGGTCCGGGCACCTCCTCTCGCCGTTCGGCGAGGCGGTCGGGAACCGCGTCGAAACCGCGCTCGAGGCCGAGGGCGTCAGCGTTCGCACCGACGCCCCGGTCGAGGCGCTCGTCGGCGACGAGCGGATCGAGGCGATCGACGTCGGCGGCGACCGCGTTCCGGTCGACATGGCCGTCGTCGGGGTCGGGATTCGACCGAACACCGAACTGCTCGACGGCACCGGGGTCGACCTCGGACCGGGCGGCGCGGTCCGGGTGGACGACCACGGCCGGACTAGCCTCCCGGACGTGTACGCGGCGGGCGACTGCGCGACCGCGCGCCACGCGGTGACGGGCGAGCCCGACTGGATGCCCCTCGGACTCACCGCGAACCGCGCCGGTCGCGCGATCGGTGCGACGGTCGCGGGGGATCCCGCGCCGGTCGGGGACATCGCGGGCACGGCGGCGGTGAAGGCGTTCGACACCGAGGGGGCCCGGGTCGGGATCCTCGACCCCGAGGCGGCCGAGGCGGCCGGGTTCGACCCGGTCAGCGAGACGGTGACCGCGGGGTCGCGCTCCGGCTACTACCCCGGTGCGGCCGAGACCGAGGTGACGCTCGTCGCCGACCGCGACACGGGGCGACTCCTCGGCGGGAGCGTCGTCGGCACCGACCGCGCGGCGATCCGGATCGACACGCTCGCGACCGCGATCGAGGCGGACATGACCGTTCCCGAGGTAGAGCGCCTCGACCTCGCGTACGCGCCGCCGTTCAGTCCGGTGTGGGACCCGATACTGGTCGCCGCGAAGGTGTTGAACGGAAAAATCGAGGACTGAACGGCGGCGACGGCGGTGCGGCCCGGACGAAGTCGCTCACTCCCGTATCCGACCGACGAGGAACCCGACCACCGCCGCCGCGAAGCCGACCGCGACCGCAGCGGCGGCGGCGAGCGCGAGCGGCGCGGTGACCGCCGAGAGGGGCGGGCCGCCGAGGCCACCCGGGACCGCGTACGGCGTCGGTCCGAGCCCCCGCAGCAGGGTCCCTGCGAAGGGCCCGTACGCGAGGAGGGCCGTCGGGAGGGCGCCGCCTCCGGTCGCGGCGAACGCGACCGCGCCGACCGCCGCCACCGCGGCGAGGACGCCGGTGGTCGCCGGGGCGCCGACGCCGACCGCCGCCGTCGCGTCGAAGGCGACGTACGACAGCGCGAGCCCGACCGCGCTCCACACCGTCGCTCGCTCGAAGCCCGTCTCGCCGAGCGCGATCCGCCGGAGCGCCGCGCGACCGGAAGTGGCACCATCGGTCCCGCTCGCGTCGCCCTCGGTCGCGTTCGCGTCGGTCATTCCGGTCGCGTCGCCCCCCGCCCTTCGCGGTCCGGGGTGAGGTTGCCGTGTTCGTCTATCTCGCCCGCGACGATCCGCGTCGAGGAGATGCGCTCGCCGTCCTCGGCCGCGACGTGGTCGACGACGACCAAGTCGAGGGGATCGCGCCCGCGCTCGCGACGGATCTCGTTGATCCGCTCGCCGCCCGCCTTCGTCTCCGGGGAGACGATTAGCGCGTCGAACTCCGGCTCGACCGCGATGCCGGTCGGCTCCGTCAGCTCGCGGACCTCGTAGTCGCGCCCGTGCGACTCGGCCAGCGGCGCCAACTCCGCTTCGAGGTCGCGCTCGCGCCGGTCGAACGGGCGGACGTACCGGTCGACGTGGCGGGTCTCCGGCGCCAGCTCGTCGGAGGTGAGACCGACGGTGACGTCACCCAGCTCGAACGCCCGCTCGAACAGCTTGCGGTGGCCGTCGTGAACGGGGTCGAACGTACCTCCCAGCGCGACGTTCATGCCTCTCCGTTGCGCGGGTCAAACTTAAAACGTCCCGAACCGCGTCCCGGCCCGGTGAAGTCGGGCGGCGGGGCCGAGTCGTCGACCGGCTCAGTTCTCCGTCTCGTCGTCCGCTCCGTCGCCCTCCGCGCCGTCGTCGGCTTCGCCCACGCTGGCGTCGCCGCCCTCGTCCCCGCCGTCGCCCTCGGCGTCGACGGATATCTGGACGGGTTCGGTGTCGCCGTCGGGCGACTCGCCGCCGAGCCGCCGGTCGAGATTGAAGACGGCGTTCAGCTCCGCCTGAACGTCGCCGACGACGCCGCGGACCAGCTCGCTCGGCGCGATGGCCTCGTACTCGTAGGGGTTGTTGCCCGCCCCCTCCGCCTTCCGCTTGCCGCGCTCGACGGTCCCCTCGTCGTGGAGTTCGGCGAGCGCCTCGCGGACGGTGCTGGGGTAGAGGCCGGTCCCGTCCGCGACCTCGTCGCTCGTGCTGTGGGGGTTATCGCGCAGGTAGACGTAGATGCGCGCCCGAGTCTCGGTGTCGAGCAGCCACGCGAGCAGGTCGACGACGTTGTCGTCGAACCCCTTCACCGCCTGGTCGGCGCCCTCGCTGAGCCGCTCTTTCGTCTTCCGAAGCTCCTCCCGCGTCCGGTCCGTCGGCGACTCCTCCGGGTCGTCGACCGGCTCGGCGGCTGTGTCGTCCGTGGTCATATCCGAAACAGGGGGCCACGCGGGCAAAAGGGTTTCTCGTCGCTTTCGTTCCGACGAAACGCTTCGACGCCGATCGTCCTGAGCGTCGTCAGGGTCTCACGAGGAGGTCCGAACACAGCGCGTCCACGCCCGACTCCTCGTGGATCCGGCGCTGGCGCGCGGCGCCGCTCTCCGCCTCGTACACCTCGCGGATCCCCGAAATCCCGAGCCGGTCGCACTCGGCGTCGACGACCTCGCCGAGCGCGGTCGTTTCCTCGCCGTCACGGTCGACGAACGCGGCGTCGTGGCCGTGACGGATCGCGCGCCACTTGTTCTCGTCGAGGAGTTCGCGGCGCAGGGAGCGGGGCGACTCACCGTCCTCGTACCGCTCGGCGTAGTCGACGACCAGCGCACGGACGTACTCCGCGAGCGCGAGGGTGATCGCCGGGTCGCGTTGTACATCGGGCGCACGGACCTCCACGGTCCCGTGCCCGGTGTGGGGGCGCACGTCGAACCACAGCTCGCCGCGGTCCGCGATGGACTCCGTCTCGACCATCCGGCGCTCGTACCGCTGGAAGGCGTCGAAGTCCTCGAAGGCGGAGGGGATCCCGGTGTTCGGGAGGTTCTCGAACACCTTGGCGCGGGCCGAGGCGAGCCCGGTGTCGAACCCGTTCCAGAACGGGGAGTTGGCCGACAGCGCGAGCAGCACCGGGCAGTGCCACCGTAGCCGGTTCGCGACCCAGACCGCCTTGTCCGCGTCGTCGACGCCGACGTGGACGTGGAGCCCCGCGGTCACGTTGCGGTGCTGGGGATACTGGATGCGGTCCAGCTGTGCCTGATACCGCGGCTTCTGGACGTGGTCGAGCTCGCGCCACTTCGCTGTCGGGTGGAGCCCCGCGGCCGCGATCCGGTAGCCGTCGGCGGCGGCGTGGTCGACGAGCGCCTCGCGGACCGTCGCGAGCGCCTCGGCGGGGTCGTCACCCTCCTCGATCGTTTCGGTCTGGGCCTCTATCGTACACTCGAACAGCTCGTGGTCGAACCCCTCCGGCACCGCCGCGGGCGGGTCGCGACCGTACACGAGGTCGTCGGTCCCGGACGTCGGGCGGCCCTCGGCATCGACGATGTAGAACTCCTCCTCGATGCCGAGCGTCCCCATCCGGGAGAACGCGTCCCGCGAACCGAGTTCCATTACCGCTCCGTACCGGTCGCTCGCTCTTATAAGGATTGGAAGGCGGAAGGCGCGGCGCCGTCGCTCTCCGACGAGCGCTCGGGCAGGTGAATCGAGTGGGAAGATCGAATCGGCCGAACCGCACTCCGCGCGTCGAAAACGAGTCGGCGGCGCGCGTTCGCGCGCCGGGGGCTGCGACGCTCGGTCCCGCGTCCCGTTCAGCCGAGGACGTACCGGAGCGCCGGGACCTTCTCGACGAGCGCCTGCCCGCCGACCTGAATCTGCTCGATGTAGGCGTCGAGGCCGAGGACGCGGCCCGCGCCGAACGCGGCCACGGTGAGGAACACCATCGCGTACACCAGCGTCGAGTCGAACAGGGCGAGGAAGTCGCCGCTCCACCCGCCGAGGTAGAACAGCGTCATCTGTATCGCCCCGCCCAGCGCGGCCAGGCGGACGAACGCGCCGAGGATCAGCGCCGTGCCGATCAGCAGCTGCGTCGCGGGAACGAACACGTTCGCGAACTCGACGAACCACGGCGTCGACCCCATCGCGGCGTACAGGCCGCTGACCGGGCTCGCCGCGTCGGGCGCGTGGACGAGGTAGCCGCTGGCGTCGAACGGCCACTCCGAGACCTTTCCGAGGCCCGCGAACAGGATCATCCCGCCGATGGTCGCCCGCAGCAGGACGATGAACAGCGCCGACAGCGAGTGCGCTTTCCCCAGTAACGTGATTCCGCCGAACTCGCCGCCGAACTCGTTTGTGGTCTTCGTGGACATTGTGTCTCTCCTCACTTGCGAATACGCCGGACGAGTATATAAACCGGAAAGCGGGTTCCCCTTCGCCGAGACGAATTTGACCTGGCCCCCTATCTGTCGGGTCTTTAAATACAATTCCCGAACTTCATCGGATCGGACCGCTTCTCCGGGCTCACCACGCCTCGCCGCTGGCGAGGTCGACCTCGGCGTCCCCCTTCTCTGAGGGACAGATGTCGGCGAGCACGCAGTCGGCGCAGTCGGGGTTGATCGCGGTACAGGTCGCGCGCCCGTGGTCGATCATGAGGTGAGTGAACTGCTGCCAGTCGCTCTCGGGGACGACGTCCAGCAGGTCCTGTTCGATCGCCTCTGGCCGTTCCTCCTCGGTGACCCCCAGCCGCCGCGTGAGCCGCTGGACGTGGGTGTCGACGACGATCCCCTCGACCACGTCGTGGCCGTGCTGGAGGACGACGTTCGCGGTCTTGCGACCCACGCCCGCGAGGTCCGTCAGCTCGGACATCGTGTCCGGCACTTCGCCGTCGTGCTCCTCCGCGATGTCCGCGCACGCGGAGCGGATGTACTTCGCCTTGTTGTTGTAGTAGGTGATCGAGTTGATCGCCTCGGCCATCTCCTCTTGGGGCGCGTTCGCGTACTCCTCGGGCGTCTCGTACGTCTCGAACAGGTCTGCGCACACCTTGTTCACGCGCTCGTCCGTACACTGCGCGGAGAGGATCACCGCGATGAGCAGCTCCAGCCGATTCGAGTAGTTGAGCGAGATTGTCGAGTCGGGGTACTCCTCGTACAGCCGGTCGAGGACCTCGGCGACCTGCTCCTCACGCGGATCGAGTGGCGTTCCCATACGAATCCCTCCGTCCGGGCGACATTGAACGATCCGACTGTGCGCCCCGCCGCGACGGATCGGCACGCCGCCCGCCCCGCCGAGTAGTAAGACAATTACCACGCGGCGCGCTGGTGAGCGTATGGACGTACTCGACGTCGCGGCCCGCGCGACAGAGACCGGGCCGGTGTGCGACGCCTGCCTCGGCCGGCTCGTCGCCGACCGGAGCTTCGGGTTGTCGAACGCCGACCGGGGCTCGGCGCTCCGCGTGTCGCTGGCGTTGCGCGACGACGAGGACCACGAAGCGGTCGACACCGCGGACTGCTGGGTGTGCGAGGGTCGCTGCGCCGCGTTCGACGACTGGGCCGACCGCGCCGCCGAGGCGGTCGAGGGCGTCGAGTTCGCCACCTACAACGTCGGCACGCGCCCGCCACCGCTGATCGAGGAGAACGAGGCGCTGCTCCGCGCCGACGCCGGCCTCGACGAGGACGCGGGCGAGCCGTTCAAGTCGGAGTTCAACCGCGAGGTCGGCAAGCGGTTCGGGCGGCTCACGGGCGTCGAGGTCTCCTTCGACCGCCCCGACATCCAGTTCACGATCGACTTGGCCGAAGACGAGATCGACGCGAAGGTGAACTCCACGTTCGTCTACGGCCGCTACAGGAAACTGGAGCGGGACATCCCCCAGACCGAGTGGCCCTGTCGCGAGTGTAAGGGCTCCGGGCGGCAAGGGGCCGACCCCTGCGACCACTGCGGCGGCTCCGGCTACCTGTACGACGACAGCGTCGAGGAGTACACCGCGCCGGTCGTCGAGGACGTGATGGACGGGACGGAGGCGACGTTCCACGGCGCGGGCCGCGAGGACGTCGACGCGCTCATGCTCGGCACCGGCCGCCCGTTCGTGGTCGAGGTGGAGGAGCCGCGCCGTCGCCGGGTCGACACCGACCGCCTCCAGTCGGACATCAACGCCTTCGCCGACGGCGCGGTCGAGGTGGAGGGGCTCCGCCTCGCGACCTACGAGATGGTCGAGCGCGTCAAGGAGCACGACGCCGCGAAGCGGTACCGCGCCGCGGTGACGTTCGACGCCGACGTGGACGCCGACGCCCTCGCGGACGCGGTCGCCACGCTGGAGGGGGCGACCGTCGAGCAGTACACGCCGAACCGGGTCGACCACCGCCGCGCGAGCATCACGCGCGAGCGCGACGTGTCCGAAGCGACGGCCGATCTCGACGACGCGCGTCACGCGACCGTCGAGATCCGCGGCGAGGGGGGCCTCTACATCAAGGAGCTGATCTCCGGCGACGAGGGCCGGACCGAGCCGAGCCTCGCGGGCCTGCTCGGCGTCGGCGCCGAGGTGACCGCGCTCGACGTCCTCGCGGTGGAGGGCGAAGACGAGCCGTTCGAGCGCGACGAGTTCTTCCGGGAGTAGCGCGCTCCGAGGCCCGGCCGATGCCGTCGCATCTCGTCCGGTCCGGTCGATCCGATCCGGCGCCGCCCGCTCCGGTCGGGGGCCCCGACGCACCGTACCGAGCCGGCCGCGGACGCGGAATCAACGGGATTTATCTGACGAGCGTCAGACGTTCGAATATGAACGGGAGCGACGCCGACGGCGGAAACGCCCGAGAGGGTGGCACCCGAAACGGCGCCTCCGGCGGCGAGTCGAACGGTTCGACCGCGGCCGGCGACGCCGGTCGCGCGGGCTCGCCCGCGGTGGGCGACCCCGTGATCCGCCCCGCCGTCGACGACGCGGGGGCGGTTCCGACCGCCGCCGACGTATCGCTGAACGGTGCCGACCGCGCGGAGCGACCCGACCGGGTCTCTTCGGTCCTCGTCGCCGTCGGGGCCGGGCCGCACTCCGGAGCCACCGTCGACGTCGCCCGGGAGATCGCGGACGCCACGGACGCGTGGCTCGAACTGTTCCACGTCGTGCCCTCCGACGCGGCGCTCGCCGACGCGGCACCCGACGACGACGCCTCCGGGACCGTCGCCCCCGCCGGCGCGGCCGACGCCGACTACGCCGCGGCGGGGGAACGACTCCTCGACGCGGCCGAGGACCGGCTCACCGGGTTCGACCGCGCCGACCGGTGGCTCGTCGAGGACCGGACCGCGGCGGGCGCGGTCGTCGAGCAGTCCGCGTACTACGACCTGGTCGTCGTGGGCGCGCCGACGACGGGTACCGTCGGCCGGTTCGTGTTCGGCTCCACGACCGACACGGTCGTCGGCGACGCCGAGGTCCCCGTCGTCGTCGTCGAGGCCGACGGGTCGACCGCCCTCGACGCGGAGTAGGCGCCGACCGCCGTCGTTGCTACGACAAAGGCCCGTTTTCGCCGTTCTCGGCCCCGTTGACTGCGTGTTACCGTCTCACGTCTCGGCGACAGCGTTAAAACAGTGTACATACTTGTACATCATAACGCGGAATACTACATCGGTGGACACAATGAATCTCAACGACACGGTCGAGCGCGTGACGGACGGGGAGGATCTGACCGTAGAGGAGGCGCGCGAGGCCGCGCGGCTCGTCTTCGAGGAGGCGACGGAGGCCCAGATCGGGGCGCTGCTCGCCGCGCTCCGGGCGAAGGGCGAGACCGAGGCCGAGATCGCCGGGTTCGCGCAGGGGATGCGCGACGCGGCGCGCACGATCGAGCCCGACCGCGAGCCGCTCGTCGACACCTGCGGCACCGGCGGCGACGACCACGACACGATCAACGTGTCGACGACCGCCGCCGTCGTCGCCGCTGGCGCGGGCGTCCCGATCGCCAAGCACGGCAACTACTCGGTCTCCTCCTCCTCGGGCAGCGCGGACGTGCTGGAGGTCGCGGGGGCCGACGTCGATGCGGAGCCGCCAGCCGTCGAGGCGGCGATCGAGGACGACGGGATCGGCTTCATGCTCGCGCCCGTCTTCCACCCGGCGATGAAGGCCGTCATCGGTCCGCGCAAGGAACTGGGGATGCGGACGATCTTCAACGTCCTCGGCCCGCTCACCAATCCCGCCGGCGCCGACGCGCAGGTGCTCGGCGTGTACGACCCCGACCTCGTCCCCGTCATCGCGCGGTCGCTGGCGCACATGCCCGTCGAGCGCGCGCTCGTCGTCCACGGCGCGGGCATGGATGAGATCGGAATCCATTCCGAGACGGTCGCGGCCGAGGTCGACGGCGAGGACGTGACGGAGTTCACGATCGAGCCCGCCGACCTCGGGCTCGACCGCGCCCCGATCGAGGCGGTCGCCGGCGGGACGCCCGCGGAGAACGCCGCGGACCTGCGCGGGATCGTCGACGGCTCGGTCACCGGTCCGAAGCGCGACCTGATCCTCGCGAACGCGGGCGCAGCCGTCTACGTCGCTGGCGAGGCCGAGACCCTCGCCGCGGGCGTCGAGCGCGCCGCGGAGGCGATCGACTCCGGCGCGGCCGCCGAGAAGTTCGCGGCCCTCTGCGACGGCGACGAGGCGCCCCCGGCTGACGCGGGGACGAGCGGAGCGGCGGACGGCGCGACGACCGCGGAGGACGACGACTGATGGCGCGGGTGAAGATCTGCGGGATCACGCGCGAGGCCGACCTCCGCGCCGCGGTCGACGCGGGGGCCGACGCGGTGGGCGTGATCACGGAGGTGCCGGTCGACTCGCCGCGCGAGGTCGACCCCGCCGAGGCGGCGGAGCTGCTCGCGGACGTGCCCGCGTTCGTCACCGCGACGCTCGTGACGATGCCCGAGTCCGCCGAGCGCGCGGTCGAGCTCGCCCGCACGACCGCGCCCGACGCGATCCAGCTCCACGGCGAGTGGACCGTCGACGAGCTCCGCTACATCCGCGCGGAGACGGAGCGCAAGGTGCTGCTCACGGTCGACGCCGACGACCCGGCCCGCGCCGAGGAGTTCGACGGCGCGGTCGACGCCTTCGTCGTCGACTCCACGGACGACTCGGGCGCGGGCGGCACCGGCGAGACGCACGACTGGCGCGCGACCGGCGAGCTCGCCGAGCGACTCACCACGCCCGTCGTGCTCGCTGGCGGGCTCACGGCAGACACCGTCGCCGAGGCGGTCCGCGTCGCCGACCCGTTCGCGGTCGACGTGGCGTCGGGCGTCGAGATCGAGGGTGGCCGGAAGGACCACAACGCGGTGGCCCGCTTCGTCGCCAACGCGGGCCGGGAGATGGAGCTGGCATGAGCGACGCGGCCCCCTCGCTCGACCGCTCGAAGGCCGAGTTCGTCGATCTGGCCGCCGATGCCGAGAAGCCGGTCGTCGTCCGCGCGTCCGCGTCGCTCGACGCCGACGTGACCCCGCTCGGCGCGTACGCGACCCTCGTCGGCGAGGGGCCGTACGGGTTCCTCCTGGAGTCCGGCGAGAAGGTCGCCTCCAGCGACCCTGACGGCGCGTTCACGAACGGCGGGAAGGCGGACCGGCACGCCCGCTACTCGTTCGTCGGCTACGACCCGGAGGCGGTCGTCTCCGTCCACCCGGATCGCACGGAGGTGACCGAGCTCGGCCCGGCGGCCGAGTTCCTCGGCGACGGGCTCGACGGCGACGCGGGGGCCGCGACGACCGTGCCCGGCCTCGGCCCGGACGAAGGCGACGCGGTCGACCGCGTCCGCGCCGCGTTCCCCGACGTGGCCCTGCGCGGCTTCCCCGACACCGACCGCCAGATCCTCTCGGGCGGGTTCGTCGGCTTCCTCGCGTACGAGGCGGTCTACGACCTCTGGTTAGAGGAGGTCGGTGTCGACCGCCCCGAGACCGAGTTCCCGGACGCGGAGTTCGCCCTCACGACCCGGACCGTCGTCTTCGACGAGCGGGAGGGCGGCGCCGAACTCGTGTTCACCCCGGTGATCGGCGTCGACGACGACCCGGCCGCGGTGTACGACGACCTCCTCGCGGAGGCCGAGCGCGTCGCCGCCGAACTGCGAGAGGCAGCCCCGCCAGACCCCGACGGCGTGCGCGTCCGCGAGGAGTCCGCGGACCCGCGCGGGGAGTACGAGGAGGCCGTCCGCACGGCCAAGCGACACGTCCTCGACGGCGACATCTACCAGGGCGTGATCTCGCGCAGCCGCGAGCTCCGCGGCGAGGTGGACTCGCTCGGCCTGTACGCGGCGCTGCGCGACGTGAACCCCTCGCCGTACATGTACGTGCTGCGCCACGACGACCGGAGCGTCGTCGGCGCGAGCCCCGAGACGCTCGTCTCCGTCCAGGGCGACCGCGTCGTCTCGAACCCGATCGCAGGGACCTGTCCGCGCGGGACCAGCCCGGTCGAGGACCGCCGGCTCGCGGGCGAGATGCTCGCCGACGGGAAGGAGCGCGCCGAGCACACGATGCTCGTCGACCTCGCGCGCAACGACGTGCGGCGCGTCTCGGAGCCCGGCTCCGTCCGGGTCGAGGAGTTCA
The DNA here is from genome assembly GCF_002727095.1 of Halorubrum sp. C191. NCBI lineage: Archaea > Methanobacteriati > Methanobacteriota > Halobacteria > Halobacteriales > Haloferacaceae > Halorubrum > Halorubrum sp. C191. The sequence continues at coordinate 65,097 of NZ_NHNZ01000110.1, forward strand.
TGAACGTGCTGAAGTACAGTCACGTCCAACACATCGAGTCGACCGTGACCGGGACGCTCGCGGCCGACGCGGACGCCTTCGACGCGACGCGCGCGACGTTCCCCGCGGGGACGCTCACCGGCGCGCCGAAGGTGCGCGCGATGGAGATCATCGACGACCTCGAAACGACGCCGCGGGAGGCGTACGGCGGCGGCGTCGGCTACTACTCGTGGACCGGCGACGCCGACTTCGCGATCGTGATCCGGACCGCGACGCTCGACGAGTCGGGCGACGAGTCGGTCGTGGGCGTCCGCGCGGGCGCGGGGCTCGTCGCCGACTCCGACCCGGCCGCGGAGTACGAGGAGACAGAACAGAAAATGGACGGCGTGTTGACCGCGATCGACCGGATCCGCGAGGACGCAGCCGACGAGGGCGGCAACGCCGACCGGGAGCCCGGCGACGCCGACCCGATCGCCACCGGCTCGGAGGCGGAGCGATGAAGGTCGTCGTCGTCGACAACTTCGACTCGTTCACCTACAACCTCGTCGAGTACGTCTCCGACCAGACGATCGACGGCGAGCCGGTCGGCGTCGAGGTGTTCAAGAACACCGCGTCGCTCGCCGAGGTCGAGGCCGCGGATCCGGACGCGGTGATCATCAGTCCCGGGCCGGGCCACCCGAAGAACGACCGCGACGTGGGCGTGACGATGCCGGTGTTGCGCGACCTCTCGCCGACGGTGCCGACGCTGGGCGTGTGCCTCGGTCTGGAGGCCGCCGTGTACGAGTACGGCGGGACCGTCGGGCACGCGCCGGAGCCGGTTCACGGCAAGGCGTTCCCCGTCGACCACGACGGCGAGGGCGTGTTCCGCGGGCTCGACCAGGGGTTCCGGGGCGGCCGCTACCACTCGCTCGCGGCGACCGAGGTCACCGACGCGTTCGCGGTGACGGCCACCACGGACCACGACGGCGAGTCGATCGTGATGGGGATCCGTCACCGCGAACACCCGATCGAGGCGGTCCAGTTCCACCCGGAGAGCGTGTTGACCGGGTCGGGCCACGACCTCGTCCGGAACTTCCTCACTTCGGTCTGAGGGTCCGGGCGTCAGGCCCCGTCGCTCGGCGAATCTTCGTCGCCGTCGGCTTGCCCGTCGGCGTCTTTCTCGTCACCTTCCTCGTCGAGGCCCCGCCCGGCGAGGCCGACGAGGTGGCCGACCTCGGCGAGTATGATCTCGTCGACGCCGAGCTGAACCGCGTTCTCCGAGCCCGGCAGACAGAACACCGGCGTGGCGGAGACGACCCCGGCGGTCGCGCGCGACCCGATCGTCCGCGTGCCGACCGCCTCGTGAGAGAGCCGGCGGAACAGCTCGCCGAACCCGGGGAGCCGCTTCGCGAACAGCCCTCGCACGGCCTCCGGCGTGACGTCGTCCGGCGTGACGCCCGTCCCGCCGGTGGTCACCACCGCGTCGGTGTCCTTCCGGCGGGCGAGGCGGTCGACGGTGCCTTGGACGCTGTCGTAGTCGTCGGGGATCAGCTCGCGGACAGCCACCTCGTGGCCCGCCTCCTCGAACGCGGCCGCGACGTAGTCGCCCGCCGGGTCCTCGTCCGCTGACCGCGAGGAGGACACGGTGACGACCGCGACCGCGACCGACTCGGCGTCGTGGTGGTGATGGTGGTCGCGGCCGTGGTCGTGGTCATGACCGTGACCGTGATCCTCTCGGTCGTCGTGGCTGTGGCCGTGGTCGTCGTGGTCGCTCATGGACCGACGTTCGGCGCCCGCGTGAAAACATCTCCCGGTCGGCGAGCCGCGCATGGCCGTTCCGGGCGACCGCCGGAGGGCCGGAGTCCGCTCGGAGACCCGTCGCCGCTCAGGGCCAGTCGTCTCGGGCCTGCTCTTCCGGCGCCTCGTCGGTCTCGTCCTCGGTCGCGAGCGTCCACTCCGCAGCCTCGGCAGCGTCCTCGACGTGAAGGAACTCCCAGTCGGTCGCCTCGGCGACCGCCTCGTCCTCGTCGTCGATCCCGACGAAGACGTGGCGGTCCGTGTCGAACTGGCCGCTGATGTTCTCTAAGCTCTCCTCGACGCCGCGCGGCCCGGAGAAGAAGTCCTGTCGCACGCGGTGTTTCCGCGTGAAGTTCGTGACGACGTAGGTCGGCTTCTCGCTGACGACGCCGACGTACTCCGTCCACTGTCGGGCGTTGTTGAACACCGCGTTGGGGTCCGCGAGCGCTTTCAGCGCCTTCAGCTCGAACGCCAGCGTCATGTCTGTGGATCCGCCGCTGTCCATGCGCCAGGTTACCCCCGCCCGGCGAAAACAACTTCGCTTCCGCGCAGCCACCCCCTCCGCCGCTCACCGACCGGTCGCGGTCCTCTCGGCGGCCGCGGGGGTCTCACCGCGCTCGCACCCGATAGTAATCGGTGAACTTCACCACGTCGCCGTCGTCGAGGTCGCCGGTCTCCGGCGCCGTCTGCGGCTCGTCGGCTAGCTCCCGCACGATCTCCTGTTCGTCGTCGTCCAGTTCGTCGTAGTGCCGGACCCGCGCGTCGGCCGGAACGCGACCGGTGCGACGCAGCCGTAGCCGCCGTCCGGTGTCTCTAAGTGACATGTGGTACCGTATGACATGGTTAATCATAAACGTTTCGCGGCGGTCGCTGACTCGACCGACGCCGTTCGCCCCGCGTCGCGGGCGCGACGTTCCACCGCCGTTGGCAGCGGTTCGATTGTCGGCGGCTCAGTCGTCCGCTCGGGGGAGCGTGAGCGTGATCGCCGTACCGCGGGGCTCCGCGCTCGCGACGGCGGCCGAGCCGCCCGACTGCCGAACGACCCAGTAGACGAGCCACAGCCCGAGGCCGCTGCCGTGGTACAGCGCGTCGACCGCCGTGCCGTCGACGAGGACGTCTCGGTCCATCCCGGTCAACCCCGGCCCGTCGTCCTCGACGCGGACCTCGACCGCGTCGGGCCGGGCCTCGACCGACACCGCGACGGTCGGCCGGTCGCGGTCGTGATGTTCGACCGCGTTTCGGACCAGTTCGTCGATCGCCCGCGAGATCCACGTCGTCGCGGACGCCGTCGCGTGCCCGTCGTCGGGCACCGAGACGCCGACCGTCGCGTTCGGGAACTCCTCGTCCCGCTCCGCGGCCACCTGTCGGGCGACGCGCCCGATGTCGACGGGTTCGGTCTCCGGCGCGTCGCTCAGCACCTCGGTGATGTGGTGGGACTTCTCGCTCGTCTCCAGCAGGTCGTCGGCCCGCGACACGATGTACTCGGCCGCGTCGGCGGGGTCGACGGCCCCCGCCGCGATCTGCTTCGCCCGTCCCCGGACGACCGTCAGCGCGTTCCGGAGGTTGTGCTGGAGGACTCTGTCGACGACCCTGAGCTGTCGCGCGCGGTTCTCGCTGTCGGTCACGTCCCGAAGCACGCCGACGACCCCGGCGGGCTCCTCGCTCTCGGGGCTGTCGAGGGGGTAGTACCGCACGTCCATCGTCCGCGTCCCGCGGGTCGGGTGCGTCCGGGTCGTCCGGTACTCCACCGACTCCCCCCGGAGCGCGCTCTCCACCTCACGCTCGACCCGCCGGTAGTCGTCGTCGGGGACGATGTCGGCGAGCGTCACGTCCGTCACGTCGCCGTCGCCGAGGTCGTGATACTCGCGGTACTGGGGGTTCGCGAACAGGAGTCGACCCTCGCGGTCGACCGCGGCGATGAGGTCGGTCGCGCCGTTGATCGCGCGCTCGTACCGCTCCAAGTCGCGTTCGCGCTCCTTGCGCTCGGTGACGTCCCGACAGATGGCGAACGTGCCGGCCAGATCGCCGTCGGCGTCGTAGTAGGGGTACCGCTGCGTGCTGAACGTCGCCGCCCGGTCGCTCTCGGGGAACGTCGGCGATATCTCGTACTCGGTCATCGCCTCGGTTTCGAGCACCTCCCGCCGCCGCGCGTCGACCTCGGCGGCCGCCTCCGGGTCCATGAACGCGAACTCGTCGCCGCCGTACAGCTCCTCGCGGGGTATCCCGGCGAACTCGCTCACCGCCTCGTTGAGCAGCTCGAACTCGCCGTCGCGGTTCTGGAGGAGGACAGGGTCGTCGAGCTGCTCGACGATGTCCCGGTACTGCTTCAACCGCCCCGTTGCGGCCTTCCGTTCCGTGATGTCCGTCTGAATGGCGACGAACCGCGTGATCTCGCCGTCGTCGTCGACGACCGGCGCGATGGTCTGGTGGGCGTGGTACGGCGTGCCGTCGCGCCGCCGGTCAACGATCTCCTCTTCCCACACGTCCCCGGCCAAGAGCGTCGACCACAGCGCGTCGTAGTACTCGTCGGACATCTCGCCGGAGTTGAGTATCGCCGGCGTCTCCCCTAGGGCCTCCGCGGTCTCGTAGCCGGTGTTGTCCGTGAACGCCGGGTTGACGTACTCGATCGTCCCGTCGGTGTCGGTGACGTAGATCGCGTGCCCGGCGTGTTCGACGAGGTTGCGGAACGTCTCCGCCCGCTGCCCGCCGATCTCCTCGACGCCGTCGCGGAAGATCCCAGTGTACACCGCGTCGCAGTCGTCCGGACTCGGCTCGCCGTCGCCGCCCCCGCTGCCGTCGTCGTCTCCGTCGCCGTCGCGGCCCTCTCGACCCGGGCCGTGTTCGTGAAAGCGGGCGGAGAACGTCACCGTGTGACCGTCGGCGTGCCGGATCGGCACCGAGACGCTCCCGCTCTCGTCGAGCCCCTCGGCCCGAGCGAGCCGGTCGCGAACCGACCTGCTACCCGCATCGCCCACGTCCGACACGACGACGGAGGCGAGGTCGCGTCCAAGTAGCTCGTCGGGCGCGTAGCCGAACGCCGCTTCGGTCGCGGGGTTGACGTAGACGACGGTCCCCTCGCGGTCGAGTGAGACCACCGGGTCCGAACACTCCGCGACGAAGGCGGCGAAGAACTCGTTGTCGGGGGACCGTCCGGAGCTCATCGGTATGAGGAATACGCGCTCGCGGCCCAAAAGGTACCGGAACTCGCGGCGGCGCCGCGGTCTACTGCTCCGTCGTCGCCGCCAGGTCGTCGACTGAGAACCCGGGCTCCATGAGGAGGTCGGTCTGCCCGCTCACGTCGCGCCCCTCGCGCATCAGCTGCTTGAAGGCGGACTGCGGCGAGAGGTCGCCGATGAGCACGCCGCCCACGACCTTCCCGTCCTTCAGCGCGACGCGGCGCCACTCGTTCTCGCCGGTGGTCGCCTCCACGGAGTCGTCGCCGAGCGTCGGGTGGCCGAACGAGAGGAACGGGAAGTCGAAGTGCGTGATCGAGTACGAGGAGACCCACTCGAACTCCTCGGCGCCGTAGTCGACCATGCTCCGGGCGGCGATCGTCCCCTGCTCTTTCGCGGACCCCCACGAGCCGTTCTTCGCGCGCTCGCCGAGGATGAGGTCGTTGAACGTCGTGATGTCGCCCGCGGCGAACACGTTGTCGACGTTGGTTCGCATGAACTCGTCGACGACGATGCCGTCGTCGAGCTCCAGCGGCGTGTCTTGGAGGAGCTCGGTGTTGAAGTCGAGCCCGATGGCGACGCCCGCGAAGTCGCACTCGTAGCGCTCGCCGTTCGGGTCGACCGCGGCCTCGACGTGGCCGTCGTCGTCGACCTCGAAGTGGTCCACGCCCGAGCCGAAGACGGGCTCGACGCCGCGCTCGCGCATCGCCTCGTGCATGATCTCTGCGCCCTCCTCCGAGAGCGCGTAGCGCCACCAGTTGTCGCCGCGCATGAGGTACTTCGCCTCGACGCCCTGCGCGCCGCAGATGGCCGCGAAGTCGATGCCGAGCAGTCCGGCGCCGACGATGACAGCCTGCTCGGCGCCCTCGACGCTCTCTTTGATCCGGCGGGCGTCCTGGAAGGTCCAGAAGTGGTGGATCCCCTCCGCGTCGGCGTTCTCGACCGGGAGCTGCTGGGGCGTGCCGCCGACGGCCAGCAGGAGGGAATCGTACTCGAACGTCTCGCCCTCGTGGGTGTGGACCGCGTCGTTCTCGATGTCGATGTCGACGACGACCGTGTTGAGCCGGAGGTCGACGTCGTGGTCGTCGTACCACGATTCCTGATGGATCGAGATCGGGGCCTCGGGGAGCTTCCCCTTCGCGTACTCCTTGATCAGGATCCGGTTGTAGAGGGACTCTCCCTCGTCCGTGAGAACCGTGATCTCGGCGTCGGGCACTTCATCGCGGAGGGTCTCGGCCGCGGACGCGCCCGCGATACCGTCACCGACGATCACGTACGAATCGCTCATATCCCGGCGTTCGGATTCACGGTTAATGTGGGTTGTCATCCGCGCCCGCCACTGTGCGGCCGAGACGCACGCCCGCCGGAAACGCCGTACTCGGGGCCTTCTCGCGACGGGGCGAGGGCGGTCGATCGCGGACGCCCGCGGAAAAAGTCGCGTCCCGGTCAGTGGTCCGCGCCGGCCGGCTCCGCGGGGAAGTCCCGCTCGCCGGCCTCGATCGCGACGTCGAGCCAGTTCTCCGTCGGTACGAGCGGGCACTCGTAGGCGTGGTTGTACGCGCACGTCGGGTTGTACGCCAGGTTGAAGTCCACGATCCACTCGCCGTCGACGCGGTCGCGGTCGGGCTCCAGATCGAGGTAGCGACCGGCACCGTACGTCTCCTCGCCGCTGGTCGCGTCGCGGAACGGCACCCAGAACCGGTCCGCGCCGTCGGCCGGTCGGTACGCCTGAAGCGTCGCCTGCTCGCCGTCGACCTCGAAGCGGAACTCGCCCCAGCGGCTGTACGTCTGCTCACCGTCGGCGGTCGTCTCGACGGTCACCGTCTCCTTCTCGTCGTGCTCGTGGAGCGGGACCACGAACCGGAACGCCGGGTCCGGATCGAAGTACGCTAGTCCGGGGAACGCGTCGCCTCGCATCGAGACCGGCAGCGGCGACCGGGCCGAGTCGCGGAACTGCTCGACCTTCGCCGCTCGCTGCGCCTCCACCTGCGCCGCCCAGTCGTCAGCGTCGTCCATGATCGGCTTAGTATTGCGCTCCACACACAATAATAATTCCGACCACGGAAGCCTCGACCCCGCCGGCGACAGAAGGCACTTATAATCCTCTCGGGGACGTTGCGGCGTGAACAGACGAACTGCCCTCTCCACCTTGGCGGTCGGTGGGTTCGTCGGAGTTGGTGGCTGTCTCGACAACGTGCGCGGCGGCGACGACGAGCGATCGGACAGCGACCGCCCGGACCCCGAACTGAACCGGGAGGTCGAGACGAACGGCGCCGAGGACAGCGCACGCTCGCAGTTCCAGTGGGGACCGGCGCACGGAGGACACCGCGAGGAGGCGGGACCGAAAGACGATGTCGACGTGTTCTGGCGCCGGACGCCGTACCGGTACGACCACTCACAGCCGGTCGTCGTGGGCGATCGGGTGTACGTCTCGTTCTCGGGGACCTTGTTTCGTCTCGGTCTCGCGACCGGCGAGGTACAGTGGTCGACGGAGGTCGGTCACGACGGGTCGTCGACGCCGGCGGTTCGCGACGGCATCGCATACGTGACGGTGTGGAACGGCGGAGGCGAGACAGACCGCGGACTGGCGGCCGTCGACGCCGAGAGCGGTGAGGTGCGGTGGCGGCGGCTGACCGACGCGGAGATCACGACGGCGCCGACCGTGACCACCGACGGCGTGTTCGTGGGAGGCGGCTACGAGACGCAGACCGTCGCGGCGTTCGACCGCGACGGGACCGAACGGTGGCGCAACGACCTCGCTGAGTACGCTTCCGCGCCCGCCGTCGCCGACGGAACTGTCGTCTACGGCGCGGGCGGTCCTCGTGTCGTCGCCTACGACGCCGCCTCGGGAGCGGAACTGTGGACGACCGACGTCGACGGCGACGCGACCGCGACGCCGACCGTCGCCGACGGCCGCGTCCTGATCGGAACGCGGGCCGGGACCCTGTACGCGCTCGACCTCGGCGACGGAAGCGTTGAATGGACTGACGACCTCCCGGGGCCCGTCCGGCGATCGGTCGCCGTCACGGCCGACAGAGCGGTTGTTCCGACCGAACTCGGCCTCGTCGCCGTCGGCGACGGCGGCGAGCGCCTGTGGAGCGACGAAGAGATCGCCGGCGCGACCGCGCCGATGGTCGCGGACGGGGTCGCGTACCTCGGCGACGGTCGGACCGTCCGCGCGATCGCGGTCGAAGACGGGACAGAGCGGTGGTCCTTCCGGAGTCGCGAGCGCTCTTACACCGACGTCCTCCTCCAGGGCGTCCGCGCCGCCCCGACCGTCGTCGACGGCGTCGTCCTCGCGGCGACCCATGCGGGTGACGTGTACGCGCTCGGCGAGAGCTGAAACGGTTGCCGGGTCGCGCTTCGACCCGATGAGACGCCACACATTCAAGAGCGTCCCGGCCCAATCGCGGATATGAAAATCCGGCAGAACATCCGTCACTGGGCCGCCAAGAAGGCGCTGACCACGCCGGTCGTCGGCGACGTCGCCAACGACAAGCTCGTCGACCTCCACACGAGCATCTTCCTCAACAAGGCGGACGAGGACCGGCGCGAGGAGCGCCGCGATCACCTCGACAGCTTCTTCGACGCGACGATGGACACCTACGTCGCCGCTTTGGAGGCCGGGTTCCCGGAGGCCGAGGCCCGCGAGATCACCCACGTTCAGGCGAACTTCGACTTCTTCAACCACGGCTGGACGGAGATGATGGAGATCCCGGGCGACGAGCTCGAGGCGCACTACCGCCGGTACGAGTCCTTCTTCACCGACTTCGGGATCACCATCGACGACCCGCTGGGCGAGTTCCGCCCGCCCGAGGGTCTCGCCGAGGCCCCCGAGACGCCGGGGAAGCTCGACGAGCCGGAGTACGAGAACGCGCTAGCCGGCTTCGCCGACGACGTGTACGTCGAGACCGACGACGGCGAGACGGTAGTGGGCGGCGGCGCAGAGGAGCCAGAGGAGGTAGACCCGGCGACCGCGCCCGGCCTCGACGAAGACGAAGCGAGCGCCTGATCGCCGTCACGGTCGGTCGGTAGATCCGCCTTCGCTCTCGCGTTCGCCGGCAGACCCGCCGACCGCGTCCGCCTGCCGGGCACGTTTATAATCCGCGGGGGACACCGTGGCGTATGAACCGCGGGCAATCGTTCCTCCTCCTGCTCATGGGAGCGGTCTCGCTCCTCACGCTCTTCGTCATCCTCCCGTTCGTCGAGTACGTGATCGCGTCGGCGATCCTCGCGTTCATCCTCTACCCCTTCCACCGGCGGCTCACGCGCCGGCTCCGCCGTCGCGTCTCGACGCGGTTCGGCGAGATGCTGTCGGCGTTGACGCTCATCCTCTCCGCCATCGTCGCCGTGATCTTGCCGCTTGCGTACATCACGTTGGTGTTCGTCCGCGACCTCACCGCGATCGCGGCGGGCGAGACGTCGATAAACGTGGCCGCGATCGAAGCCGAAATCGCGACGCTCACGGGACAGGATCCCGAGATCGGCGATCTCCTCCAGACCGGCGGCGAACTACTCGTCCAGACGCTGTTCGGCGGGTTTAGCGGTGTTTTGAACACGGCGATCCGAGCGTCGGTCGGCCTGTCGCTCGCGCTCTTTCTGGTGTACTACACCCTTATCGACGGTCCGGCGTTCGTCGGGTGGATCCGAGAGACGAGCCCGCTGCCGGCGGAGGTCACAGCCGACCTCGTCGACCGCGTCAACGTGATGACTCGGGGGGTCGTCATCGGCCACATCTCGGTCGCGCTGCTCCAAGCACTGGTCGCCGGGCTCGGCTTGTGGGCCGCCGGCATCCCCAACGTGGTGTTCTGGACGTTCGTGATGGCGGTGCTGGCGCTTTTACCCCTCATCGGGGCCTTCTTCGTGTGGGGGCCGGCGGCCGCCTACCTCGTGATCATCGACCAGGTGACCGCGGGCGTGTTCCTCGCCGTCTACGGCGTCGCGGTGATCGCGATGGTTGACAACTACGCCCGACCGCTCGTCATCGACCAGCAGGCGCACCTCAACCCCGCGGTCATCCTCCTCGGCGTGTTCGGCGGCATCTACTCGGTCGGGTTCACCGGGCTCTTCGTCGGCCCCATCGTGATCGGCGTGCTCGCGGCCACGCTGGAGACGTTCCGGGAGGACTACGACGCGATCTGAGCGGGATTTAAGCCCGAGCGGGGTCGAGAACGCCCATGGCGACGACCGCGACCTCTCGGCTTCCGGACCGACGCGACATCCTCCGCATCGCCGGCGCGGCGGTCGCCGTCAACCTGATCGGCGCGCTCGGCGTCCCCTTCACCACGACACAGAGCGCGTGGTTCGCGGCGCTGGAGCTGCCCGCCTTCTACCCGCCCGGCTGGGCGTTCGGCGTCGTCTGGCCGATCCTGTACGCGCTGTGCGGCGCCGCGGCCGCCCTCGTCTCTCTCGCCGGACGCGACGGTGCGGCGTCGGCGGGGCGCGTACGAACGGCGCTCGCGCTGTTCGGGATCCAGCTCGTCCTGAACATCACGTGGTCGCCGGTCTTCTGGGGGCTCGAACGCCCCGACCTCGGGCTCGTCGTCCTCGCCGTCCTCCTCCCCTTGGTCGTCGCGACGGTCTGGGCGTTCGACCGCGTCGACCGGCGCGCGGCGGCGCTTCTCCTCCCCTACCTCGCGTGGGTCTGCTTCGCGACCGCGCTCAATTACGCGATCTGGGCGCTCAACTAGCCGCCGTCACGCGGGCTCCGGTCGAGTTCCGGAGGCCCGCGCTTCAGCCGCTCGGCGACGAATCGGCGCTCCGCTCGACTCAGTTCCCCGTCAGTCTCGCGAAACGCTTCCAGCCCCTCGCGGTACCGCTCTGGCTCTGCGTCCGCGGGCGCCGCCGCCGGTCGCGCCAGCTCCAACTCGGCGATACCCGTCTGCTCCCCCGTGTACGCGAAGCCGCACTTGTGGCACGCCTCGTACGCGAACGGGTTGTTCACGGCGATCTTCACGCGCTCGAAGCCGGCGGCGGACAGGTCGGCGACGGTCTCACCGATGAGCCGCGGGCCGACCCCCTCGCCGCGCCGCGCGGCGTGGACGGTGACGTAGCGGAGTCGACAGCAGGAGGGGTCGGTGCGGTCCGCGGAGAATGAGACGGCGGCGATCACGTCCTCGTCGAACGCGTCGGGGTTGACCGTTTCCGGCAGCGGTTCGTCGGGCTCCCACTCCGGCGCGGCCGGGCTCCCGTCCGGCGTCCGGATCACCGACTTCCCCGGCCCGCCGACGACGAACTTCCCGGCGTACGCGAAGGCCCGGTAATCGAGCCGCAGGGTGGTCCCCTCGTCCGGGGGACAGACGAGCGCGTACTCCATAGGTCGTCGTACGGCGTCGAGCGGTTAAACACGGTCGGTGGCTCTTTATCCGTCGCCGGGCTCATTCCGCTCATGTACGGACTCGGCGACGTGGGCTTCTTCGACCGGGTAGCGCCGCTGTACGACCTCGCGATGCCGCCGGCGGACGGCGAGGCGCTCGCCGCGGGGCTCGCCCACGCCGAGTGTCCGATCGAGCGCCTCCTCGACGTCGGCGGCGGGTCCGGACGGGCGGCGGCTGCGCTGACCGGTCCCGACATCACGGTCGTCGACGCCTCCGTCGAGATGCTCTCACGGGCGCGGCGCGTCCGCGGACTCTCTGGCCTCGCCGGCGACGCGGGGCGACTCCCGTTCCGGGACGCCAGCGTCGACGCGGTCACGGTCGTCGACGCGTTCCACCACCTGCCCGATCAGGACGCCGCGCTCGCGGAGACAGCCCGCGCGCTCGTGCCCGGCGGCGCGCTCGTCGTCCGGGAGTTCGATCCGGACCACCCGCTCGGACGGCTCCTCGCCGTCGGCGAACGCGCGATCGGGATGGAGTCGCGGTTCCGCGCGCCGGACGACCTCGCGGCCGCGATGGACGACGCCGGCCTCGACCCGCGGATCGTCGATCGCGGGTTCGGCTATACGGTCGCCGGCGTTCGGCGCTGAGTCGCCGCGAACTCGGCGTTCATACTCGACCGCAGAACCGAAGCCGACGCGTCAGTCCTGCGTCCGTCCCTGCGGCTCGGCGCCGCGGGCCGGGTCGGGTGACCCCTCGTCGGCGTGATCGTGGTCGTGATCCGCGTGGTCGTGGGCGTCGTTCGACCCCGTCTCGCCGAGGACTTCGGCGCCCTCCCCGTCGATCATGTCCATGTTCTTGAGGTTGTCGCGCTCCTCGAAGTCCTCGACCGCCTCCATCACGTCCGCCTGCGTGATCGTCATCCGGTCCTCCGTGAGCGCGCCGAGGACGGCCTCGCGGAGCACCATCCGGAGGTCGGACCCGGTGAGGCCGGTGGTCCGGTCGGCGACCTCCTCGGGGTCGAAGTCCGCGATCTTCATCTCCTTGGTCACCACGCGGAGGATGTCCGCGCGCATGTCGCGGTCCGGCTTGGGGAAGTTGACGATCTCGTCGAAGCGGCGCCACGCGGCGGCGTCAAGCTGGTCCGGGTGGTTCGTCGCGCCGATGAGGAGGACCTCGTCGCGGACCAGCGACACCTCGTCGATCGACTTCAGCAGGGTGTTCACCGCGCGCTTCAGGGCGGCGTGCTCGTCCGAGCGGCGCGTCTTCGCCACCGAGTCGAACTCGTCGATGAAGAGGATACACGGCGAGAGCCGCTTGGCCACCTCGAAGCTCTTCTCGACGTTCTTCGACGTCTCGCCGAGGTACTGGCTCGTGATCATCGAGAGCTTCACCTCGACGAACGGGAGCCCGAGCTCGTGAGCGAGCGCGCGCGACACGGTGGTCTTTCCGGTGCCGGGCGGGCCGACGAACAGCAGCTTTCCGATCTCGCGGAGGCCGATCTCCGCGAGGTACTCGCGGTGTTCGATCGCCTTGACGATCTTCTGGATCTCGCCCTCCTGGTCGCCGGTCAGGACGAGGTCCGCCAGCGTCGTCTCGATCTCCTCGGGCGCGCGGACGTTGACGAGGTCGAGCATCTCCCCGTCCTCGTCCTCGTCGAAGTACTGCGAGAGCAGCGCGTCGATCCAGACGCGGTCGGCTTGGACCGGCCGCACGTCGTCTCTCGCCGCCTCGCGCGTCACCGGCGCATCGAGGTCGTCCGCGGCCTCTAAGGCGGCGACGAGCGTCGGGTTCCCGGCGATCCGGTCGTCGTCGGCGTGGTCGCGGTACCACTCCAGTCCCATTCCGGGCTGCGTCAGCGATATCTCGCCGGAGAACTCCGTGCGTTGGGTGAAGAGGAGGTCGGAGACCGCGTCCCAGGGTCGCTCGACGCCCGTCGCGGTGCGGGTGGCCTCGTCGGTCGCCTTCAGCGGTCGCTCCACGCCGCCGGGGGCGTCCTCGGCGGCGTCGGCCGACCAGAACACCTGTCGGAACCGCGGGGGCAGGTCGTTCTCGTCGAGGTCGCGGTTCTGCGTGTAGAAGTGCGTCGTCAACACGAACTCGACGACGTCGAGCGCCGGGTCACTCATCCGCGGCTAGTAGCGCCGGGACGCGGTTAAGAGCGTCGAAGCGCCCCGGGCGGCGGGCGGTAGCATCGGCGGATGGCGGGCCAAAGCGGAACGACCGGCGCGGCGAGGCGACCGTCGTATCGAACCCTTATTAGCCTTGGTCTGCGACGTACCGCGCATGAGTTCCGAAGACGCGGCCGCACCGGGGGATCCCGCCGGCGACGACGCGACCGGCGAGGCGAGCGACACCGACCACGAGAACGCGCTTCAGGACGTCATCGCTGTCGACCCGGACGACGTCGCGCAGGGAACGGTGAACCGACTCGACGCGCACACCGGCGACGGGATCCGCCACCGCGCGTTCACCTGCCTGGTCTTCGACCGGGACGGCCGGATCCTGCTGGCCCAGCGCGCGCCGAACAAGCGCCTCTGGGACGGCCACTGGGACGGCACGGTCGCCTCCCACCCCGTCGAGGGACAATCTCAGGAGGACGCTACCGAGCAGCGCCTCGAAGAGGAGCTGGGCATCTCGCCCGACCAGTACGACGACCTCCGGGTGACGGACAAGTTCGAGTACAAGCGCTACTACCCGAACGAGGGCGTCGAGTGGGAGGTGTGTGCGGTGCTGAAGGTGACCCTCGACGACACCGCCTTGGACCCGGACGACGACGAGATCGGCGGGATGCTGTGGGCCGACTACGACCACCTCCACGAGAACCCCGAGCTGTACCGGCAGCTCCGCCTCTGCCCGTGGTTCGAGATCGCGATGCGCCGCGACTTCTCTTGACCGACCGCCGCATCTCCCAGATCGGTCCGCGCGTCCGGGCTCCCCTTCCTCGGACCGAAACGGCGACTTGAAGGCGCTCCCGCGCCGCGATCCCGTATGACCGTCGTCGTCCTGCTGGCGAATCCGCCCCGCGAGGGGCTCGTCGGAACCGCGATCGCCGAGTCGACGCCGCTGTCCGCCGCCGAGGCGGCTGACCTCTACGAGGCGCAATTCCGTGACGCCGTCCTCGCGGTCGACCGCTCCGGCGGCGAGCTCCTCGTCAACTATCCCGACGACGAGGACCTCCCCGCCGAGCACCGGACGGAGACGAGTCCGGAGGCGGAGCTGCGGACGCTCGTCGCGGACACCCTCGGCGGCACCGACGAGGTCCGCTTCGAGCGGCAGGTCGGTTCGTCGTTCGGCGCGCGCGCCGGCAACACCGTCACCCACCTTTTACGCGAGGAGGGCGCCGACTCCGTCGCGGTCGTCACCCCGACCGCGCCGTTGCTCTCGCGGACGAGCGTCGACTCCGCGGCGATGAAGCTCCGGACGACCGAAGTGGTCCTCGGGCCCTCGACGGACGGCCGGGCGTACTACGCCGGGTTCACGGAACCGATCGACTTCGACGGCGCTTTCGAGGCGCCCGCGCTGCCGACGCTCGCGGAGCGCGGCCGCGACGCCGACCGCTCCGTGGACTTCGTCGAGCCGTCCCCCTCGCTGGAGACCGGGGCGGACCTCCTCGACGTGGTCCCGATGCTCCGCGCGCGGTTCGCCGCGGAGCGCGTCGTGCCGGACTACACGGCCGCGTTCGTCCACGAGAAGGGGTTGGACGTGGTCGTCGAGGACGGCGAGCAACGATTGGTTCGGGACTGAGCGTCTCGTGCGCGGCGGCGGGGCCCGGTGCGTCGGATCCGACACCACTTAGTCGTCCGACGCCGAGCAGTCACGTGTGGTGGGATGGCAGAGTGGCCCATTGCGCCTGCCTTGAAAGCAGGTAGCCTCACGGCTTCCTGGGTTCGAATCCCAGTCCCACCGTAGGTGCGCGGCGCATCTCGCGCCGCGCGCGTCTCGTGCGGGATTCGAAGCCTGTGAGTCGCAGCGCCAGAGCGGAGCGAGGGTGAACGTCTCACATCGGTTCGAATCCCAGTCCCACCGTAGGTGCGCGGCGCAGCTCGTGCTGCGCGCGTTTCGTGCGGGATTGAATCAGTGAGCGACCGCGAAACCGAATTCAGTTACTCGGTTCTCTCGACAGCCGATTCGGATCGGTCTCTCGTCTCGCGCTTTCGACCGCCGGAACCGCAATCACATCGCTGCTGGCCTGAAACGCCCGGTAACACTCACGTCCGGTGACGCGTGGTACCACGTGCCGCATTATCTTTAACAGGTTTCCGGCACATGTTCGTGATAGGTGATACAAGCATGAGTTACGAACTCGATCCGCTGCCGTACGATTACGACGCGCTGGAACCGCACATCTCCGAACAGGTGCTCGAATGGCACCATGACACCCACCACCAGGGGTACGTCAACGGCTGGAACTCCGCCGAGGAGACGCTCGAGGCCAACCGCGAGGACCACGACTTCTCCTCGTCGGCCGGGGCCATCCGCGACGTGACCCACAACTCGTCGGGCCACATCCTCCACGACCTGTTCTGGCAGAACATGTCGCCGGAGGGCGGCGACGAGCCCGAAGGAGACCTCGCCGACCGTATCGAGGAGGACTTCGGCTCGTACGAGGCCTGGAAGGGCGAGTTCGAAGCCGCCGCGGGCAGCGCGAGCGGCTGGGCCCTGCTGGTGTACGACACGTTCTCGAATCAGCTTCGCAACGTCGTGGTCGACAACCACGACGAGGGCGCGGTCTGGGGCGGTCACCCGATCCTCGCGCTCGACGTCTGGGAGCACTCCTACTACCACGACTACGGCCCGGCTCGCGGCGAGTTCGTCGACAACTTCTTTGAGGTCGTCGACTGGGACGAGCCGTCCACCCGCTACGAGCAGGCCGTCGAGCTGTTCGAGTAAGCGCGTCTCCGGACGCGTTACGCGCGTCGAGATCCGCATTTTTTCGCAGCGTGTTGCCCGGTGAGCGACGGGTTCGCGTAGGCGGTGTGAGTCATGACTGGTCGCCGGCGAGGCGATGACGAACGCCTCCGAAGCCCCAGCCGCGCTCGACTCCCACAGCTTCGCCGCGCTCCGCGGTCGTCCGCCGTGCTCACTCCCTGCGGTGCTTGCGTCGCTGGGATTCGGCGAGCGCGGCTGCCCGTTTGAGCCCCGTCCCGCACGGCACCGCACCTCTCACCGCCCCAGCCTCGTCGGCCTCCCTCCAGTCGGCCGACTCCCTCGCACGCGCTCCTCGCGGCCGCCTTCGGCGGCCACTCGAAGGCGCGCGCCACCCCACGGAATGAGGTTCGAACCGTATCGGCAGCGTTTACGGACGCCGTCGCGTACGCTCGCGCATGCCCGAACCGAAGTCGGCGTTCGACGCCACCTACCCGTGCGACTTCTACGAGCCCGCGGAGCTGTTCGAGCCGGACCAGATGTACACGATCCCGGAGATCGGTCGCCTGCTTCAGGGGTTAGAACCGGACGCCGAGGTCGACCCCGACACCGAGGCCGTGCTGGTCGACTGGGCCGTCCCGTGGGTGATGGTCCACGCCGACGACATGGTCGTCGCCGAGCCCCTGACCGAGGACGGCCCGGGATACTACGGGCTCGCCACGGACGAGGACCACAGCGGGGCGTCCGACACCGACGCCGAGTCGGACGCTGACTCCGACGAACTCGACGAGTCGGCGTGACCGGGGACCGATCCGACCCGCCGACGTACCTCGTCGCCGGCGGCGCGCGCGTCGACGCCGGCAAGACCACCTTCTCGGCGGGGCTGGTCGCCCACCTCGCCGACCGCGCGGGCGACGCGGTCGGCGTCAAGCCCCGGGCCGGCAACGACCTCTGGTTCGACCACGACGACTATTTGATCGCGACCGACGCGGCCCGACTCTACGGGAAGGACGCCCGCACCCTCGCGGCCGCGAACACCCGCGCGCTCGCGGCGGCCGACGACAATTCCCCGTCGCCCTCGGCGGTCACGCCGGAATCGATCAACCCCGTCCACCGGCTCTGGCGACCGACGCCGGGACGGACGGGCATGCTCGGCGACGCAGAGCGCACGTTCCTCTGCGACCGCGTCACCACCGCGTCCGGCACGCGCTTCGTCGTCAACGGCGCGGCCGAGGAGGCGGGGCTGCTCCCCGACGCGCTGACCGACCGCCTCCCCCTCGCGGAGGCGACTCGCGTGCGCGACGTACCGGCGTTCAACGAGGTGATGGCCGAGGCGCACCTCCCCGCGATCGAGCGGCTCGCGGACCGCGTCGCGCGGACGCCAGTCCCGGTCGTCGTCGAGTCGTACGCCGACGTGGCCGGGACCCTTCCCCGCGACGGGCCGGTCGCGCCCGACGCGGTCGCCGTCGTCGACCCCGGCCGCGCGCGGCTATACGCCGGCGACCGCTACGCCAAGGCCCGCGCGGTCGCGGCCGGGAGCCCGCGAGAGGGGAGCCGCGAGGAGCACGTCGACGCGGTGACGGAGATGATCGAGCCGCTCGCGACCGTCTCGCTGCCGGCGCTGTCCGGCGACGTCCGCGGCGATCCCGACCGGATCGCGGCGGCGTACGAGCCGGCGTACGCGACGCTCACGGATTCGGTCGAGAACTGAAGGAGCGACGGAGCGTCGCGTGCGGCCCGGGCTCAGGCGTTCCGCTTCGTGTAGTGTTCCAGCGCGGACTCGATCGACGAGAGGTCGGCGGTCACGCGGTTGTCGGCGACGCGCATGAAGCCGGGCGTGTACGACGACGAGTAGTCGAAGATCCGGTTGACTGCGCGCTTGGGCGCGGCGACGGCGCCGAAGTCGGTGACCGTGTACACCCGCGTGGTGGGGAAGGCGGTCCAGAAGGTCCCGCTCACCCAGCGGTCCTCGTCCGCGAACGCCTCGCCGACGCGGCCGGTCGCGACGTACTCGTCGTCCGCGTAGAACAGCAGGAGGTCGCCCGACGCCATCTTCTCGAACGTCGACCCGTTGCCGCTGTCGTCGTCGACGGCCCACAGGCGCGTCTCGTCGAGGTCGGCGAGGGGTTCGGGGCGATCGGGGTAGTCGGTGAGATCGACCGGGGACCGGACGGTCCGGTCGAAGTTCTCCGGGTCGATCGGGACCAGGAAGACGTTCTCGCTCATTACCCGTCGTTTCGCCGGGAGGGGTTTAAACCCGTTTGTTGATGTGTCAGGTCAGGACGGGTGCGGTCACTCGCCGTCGGCGGCGTACAGGCGGTCCATCCGCGCCGCCATCACGAAGTCGGCGCGGGTGAGGCCGCCGACCTCGTGGCTCCACATCTCGATCCCGACCTCGCCCCACGACAGCGAGATGTCCGGGTGGTGCCACTCCGCCTCGGCGAGCTCGCCCACGTCGTTCGTGAACGCGAGCGCCGTCTCGAAGTCGGGGAACTCGTAGCTCGCCTCCAGGTGGTGGTCGTTGACGACCTCCCACGCGTCGCCCAGTTCGTCGAGGTGGTCGGCGCACTCGTCTCCGTCGAGCGGCTCCGCGTCGTCGCCGGCCGGTTCGACCGGCTCGTCCGCGAGCGGTGAGGACATACCCCACGTTAGGCGACGAACGGTTTGTACCTTCCGCGGTCGACCCCGGAGGACGACGGGCGACCGAAAAGCGCGGACCGAGGCCTTACCGGAGCCGCGAGATCGCCTCGCGTACCGCGCGCCGCAGCCGGCCGAGGCGCCCCCTCCCGCGCTCGTCGTCAGTGGCGCCCCCGTCCGCGCCGGTCGCGCTCGGGTCAGAGAGCTCCCAGCCGGCCTTTTCGGCGGCCTCGTCGACGCGCAAGAACTCGTAGCCCGTCTCGGTGGCGACGCGCTCGTCCGCGCGGGTCGTGCCGACGAACACGCACCGCGGGGCGGCGCTCTGCTCGCGGATGTCCGCGAGGGTCCCCCACTTGTCCCACTTCGTGAGCGCGTAGTCGTTGTCGATCCCGTAGTCGCCCGCGAACTGCGCGGCCCGGTCCGCCTCGTTCGCGACGATGCCGACGTGGCGGCTCCACTGGCGCGCGTCGGCGAACGCCGCGGCCGGGTCGGCGAGCGACCGCGCGGCGCCGAGCGAGAAGACGAGCGTCACGTCGCCGTCGCCGGTCGTCGTCGCGTCGATTCCCATCTCGACCGGATCCAGGTGGCCGGCGGCCTAAACGCTGTGGGGAGGCTTTTGTCCGAGGCCCTCCTCGTCCCCGAGAATGGAGTTCGAATCCACCTTCGACACCGCTGCGCCGCTGCTCGGCATGGTCCACCTCCCGCCGCTTCCCGGTGCCCCGAACGCGCCCGACGACGGCCGCGAGGCGATGCGCGCGGCGGTCGACCGGGCCGCGAGCGACGCGCGCGCGCTCGACAGCGGCGGCGTCGATGGGATCGTGATCGAGAACTTCGGCGACGCCCCCTTCTACCCCGACGAAGTCCCGCCGCACGTCGTCGCCGGCGTGACCCGCGCCGCGACCGCGGTCGCCGCCGAGACGGACCTCCCGCTCGGGGTCAACGTCCTCCGGAACGACGCCGAGGCCGCCCTCTCGGTCGCCGCCGCGGTCGGCGCCGACTTCGTCCGGGTGAACGTCCACACCGGCGCCCGCGTCACCGACCAGGGGATCGTCCAGGGGCGCGCCCACGAGACGCTCCGCCTGCGCGACCGCCTCGGCGTCGACGTCGGCGTCTTCGCCGACACCGACGTGAAACACTCCGCCCCGCTGACGCCCGCGGGGTACACGGCCGAGTCGTTCGCCGACACCGCCGAGCGCGGCCTCGCCGACGCCGTGATCGCCTCCGGGCCGGGGACCGGCGAGGCGGTCGATACCGACGCCCTCGGGTCGGTCGTCGCCGAGCGCGAGCGCCACGGCCTCGACACGCCCGTCCTCGTCGGCAGCGGCGTCACGCCGGAGACGGTCGCCGACCTGCTCGACGTCGCCGACGGCGCGATCGTCGG
>NZ_NHNZ01000010.1:0-3240 GCF_002727095.1 Halorubrum sp. C191
TAGCGCCTCAATTCAGGTAATTTTCGAGCATAATGTGAGGGTTCTCCGGCTTCACATCTTTCGCATCGGCGATTCCTTCGATGATTTTCTCAACTACCGTCTTGTCCGTACCGTCACTTGTCTCTCACGTGTCAGAGACCCGCCTAATTCGCAGTTTTCAGTGACCGGCTGATCCGGACAAAACGTATCTGAAGAATAGAACTTCAACAGAGCCTCACCGCCAGAACCGCGGCTACTCGTCCGGTTCGTCGATCAGCAGCGTGTTCAGTACCAGCGTGGAGATACCGCGCCGGAGGCGTTCGGTGACGGCCTGATCGGAGATGCCGAACGAGTCCGCGAGCTCCTGGGTGGAGATCTGCCGCGGGAGCGAGTAGTAGCCGGCCTCGACGGCGGCCGCGAGGGTCTCGCGCTGCGGAGGCGTCATCCCGTACCACGGACCGGCGTCCGGCTTCGTGGGGTTGTAGATGCGCTCGATCGAGACGTCGATGTCCTCGTCGAGGTAGAACTCTTGAAACGACGAGAGCGCCTCGTGGCTCGGGAACCTGAGTTCGAGCCCCCACGTGTCGGCGGTTCCGGTCGCACCCATCAGGACCGCGTCCAAGTCGAGGATCCGGCGGAGCAGCGAGGCTTCCGAGGGGTCCCAGTTCAGCGCGTACAGCGTCTCGTCCTCGTGGGTGTCGACGAGCTGGATGTCGTTGACTGAGGGGTGTTCGCGGACGGAGCGCTCGAACGTCTCGCGGACTTCGTTCCGGATCCGAACGAACGGCGTGGGTTTCCCGCCCAGCGGCACCATCGTTTCCAGCGTGAGCTGCGTCGGCTCTTCGATCCGGAGGATCCGTCCCAATTCGAATTCGACAGATGGAATAGTCAACTCAACGATAACGCTCATCAGATACAGCACTGTTCTGTCGCAAACGCGTTAAAAACTCGGTAGAAACCTTCTACCGGAGCGCGATTCACCTTGGTGTACCATGTGTTTCGGTAGTATTATCCGTTTAGGATACCTATCAATAATCGTAGAAACAGACGACTGCGGTCTCTGTTTGTGCGGCGGTGAGTTTCGCGACAGCATCGTATCGCAGTCGAGTGTACGTTTCATCATGACAACTGACGACTCATCCGAAGACGACATATCGAGTACAGAGGAGTTCGAGGTCGCCCTCGGTCGGGTGCTCTGCGACGCCCTCGAGAACGGCGTCAATCCCCGCGGAACGTGGGAGTATCGGACCGAGGGCACGGGTTCCGACATGGAAGTCCTGGTGGTCGAACTGGCAGACTGACGCCCGCGGCCTCGCCGATTGGTTCTGGTATAAGTACCTTGGTAAGCCAGTCCGAAGAGACTGGTAACCGGAGCGTAATCCCCTCGTGTGACAGACGATCCCGACCCCGCGACGAACGCCCTTGATCGTCCGACGAACGCCTCTGAGTCGGGAGACCCCGTGGCCCGTCGCCTCCTCGAAGGCGTCTCCACGCACGCAATCTTCATGTTGAACGCCGACGGGAACATCGTCGCGTGGCCGGCGCCAGCGACGGCGCTCTACGGACACGACGCGACGGCGGTCCTTGACCGACACGTCCGGATGCTGTTCGCCGACGACGAGGGCGAGGCGGACTCCGACTCACTTCCCGGGGACTTCTTCGCGGATCCGAGAGAGGAATCGGTCGAGTTCGAACACTGGCACCGGCGCGCGGACGGCTCCGTCTTCTGGGGCACCCTGACGCTGTCGCCGCTGCGGAACGGCGAGTTCCACGGGTACGCGGCGATCAGCCGGGACACGACGACTGCGAAGGAGTACGAGCGGATGTTAGAGCGGCAGAACGACCGCCTCAAGGAGTTCACCGATATTCTCGCGCACGACCTCCGGAACCCGCTGAACGTCATCGAGGGGAGCCTGACGCTGTACGAGGAGGGCGGTGACGAGGAACACCTCGAACGGATCGGCGAGACGACCGACCGGATGGCACGGCTCGTCGACGACCTGCTCCGCGTCGCGCGACAGGGGAACGTCGTCAGCGACCCGGAGCCGACCGACGTCGGCGAGATTGTCGAAACCGCTTGGCGGAGCCTCGGCGGGAACTCGGGAGCGGCGCTCACCTACGAGCCCGTCCCGTCGGTGAGCAGCGACCCCGACCGACTCCGCGAGCTGTTCGAGAACCTCTTCCAAAACGCGACGGACCACGGCGGCGACGACGCAGCGGTCCGGGTCGGGCCCCTCGACACGGGCCTCTTCGTCGAGGACGACGGCCCCGGGATCGCTGACGGCTGCGAGGAGGAGGTCTTCGACCACGGTTTCACCACGCGCGACGGCGGGCACGGCTACGGCCTCTCGGTCGTCCGGACGATCGTCAACGCGCACGGTTGGGACGTCGTCGCGACTGAGGCAGAGAGCGGCGGCGCGCGGTTCGAGATCACCGGGATCGACTTCCTCGGCTGACGGAGGAGCCGACGGTGGCTTACTAGAGATTCTTCGCACAGATACACCAGACGGAGCAATGGTGACACCGTCGAGTGATGAACGACTTCGCTCCGTCGAGCCGATTCGAACAGCGCTCAGCCGTGCAGCGGAGCGTTCGGTCGCCGACCAGCGCCTCGACAGGTCGGAGTTTTCGGCCGTCAGAGCGGCGCTCTCTCCGCTACCCTATTATGACTGTAGCGACCCGCAGACCGACGGAACTCTCCCCTCTGGATATACCTTCGTCACAACGGCTCGACGTACGTCGCCTCACTGTGGCCCTACTGTACGGATTCGATTCTCGGAAGCGCAGAGAGTGAGCAAAGCGACTACGGCCGGGGTGGATGTTTAAATCCCGAGGAGCGTCCCGGCGACTCCTAACGAGGTCTTCATAACCATCGCTCCCCGAGTTCTATAAGCTACGGACTCGCTGAGCAAAGTGGCTGAACCGCTACGGGGCAACCCTTATTGTATTAGACCCGCGCTCTGTAGCTACCGATTCAACTGGTTCAGTAACAACCATTCTCTCGTGACCGACTCGCGCGCTGTATTCATTACGGCTCCAAGAATATATCATCAGTTGAGGATTTCAACAGAGACATTTGCGGCGAAATGATTTGGCGGATATCTCGGAAGTGGTCAGTGGTAGATCGTCGGAGAAATCGCTCTTATGTAGAACTACGGAAAGCCCCCATAACAAGGCAGTCGATAGTGATATCGACGGATGCGCCTGTGAGATTCAGCGATCGTACGTGTTTAGCCCGAACTGATTTCGGTGCTATCTCAT